>WRMK01000068.1 GCA_009777155.1 Oscillospiraceae bacterium | reverse complement strand
ACCGCTCATTGCACAGATTTTGGCTAATTTTCCGCCATACTGCGTTAAATTTTTCCGCAATGCACAAAGCATTACGAAAAAATTTGCCTTGTCTGACGAAAAATTTGCTCAAAATCTGCACAAATCGGATAGCGTCAACAAGCTCTGGCGTAAAAACACACTAAAAATAATTAAATACAGCGGGAGGAAATTGCGAAATGGAAAAAATAAAAGTCACAATTTACGGCAGGGAATACGGTCTCGTCACCGACGACCCGCCCGATGTCATCAGGCGTTTGGCGTCTCGGCTTGAGGAAAAAATAATTGAGTTTGGCGCGTTGCAAATTCGCTCCGACGAGGAAAAGCTTACCCTTGTCGCGCTCAATATTCTCAACGAATCCGACAAGGATTTGCAGGGCGTGAAAAATGTTATAAATGAGCTCAACCAAAAGGTCTCCGCGCTCGAGACCGAGCTTGCCGAATTGAAGGAAAATAACGAGGCAATACTTACCGAAAGTATAAACAGCGCGACCGCGGAAATGGCGAATATGGCGCAGTTTCAAGAGGAGCAAAATGAGCAGTTGCGGCAGAAAATTGACAGTTATGAAAAGGAAATTGAGCGGCTGAATAAAGACCGCGAAAATGAAATTGACATGCTCAACGAAGGCTTTCACAGCGCGACTAAAGAGATGGCGAACATCGCCGAAAACATCGACGAGCAGAATTTGCACCTACAGCAAAAAGTCATTTCACAGGAAAAAGAAATTGAACGGTTGTCTAAAAATCGCGAGGATGAGTTGAAAAAACTGCACGACGGTTTTGAAAGTGCGGTCAAGGAAATGGCGTATATCGCGCAGGTTAAGGACAACGAAAATCAAACTCTGCGGAACACTTTGAATAATTTTGAGACGACTTTTGATAATTATGTCAAGTTGAAGGAAGATGAAATCGTGAGGCTTCGTGAAGAACTTGACGGCACTAAAACCGAGTCGCAAATTTTAAGCGATAGGCTATCCGCTTTTGCGAACGGCCAACTTGGATTGGCGTATGATTGATGAAAATAAACGCCTTGAAATTCTTGCACCGGCAGGAAGTTTTGAAAGTTTCACAGCCGCCGTAAACACAGGCGCAGACGCGGTTTACGTGGGACTGAAAGATTTTTCTGCACGCAAAAACGCGAAGAATTTTACAACCGGCGAATTATTTGAGGCGGCAAAGATTTGCCGCCTTTCGGGTGTAAAATTAATTTTCGCACTCAACACACTTGTCTTCGACGACGAAATAAAACAGGTGACACACGCCGTAAAAACAGCGGCGGAAGCCGGGGTTTACGCGGTTATAATTCAAGATTTGGGCTTAGTAAATCTAATCAAAAAAACCGCGCCGAAATTAAAACTTCACGCTTCCACACAGATGACAATTAACTCGATTTCGGGGGTAAAAGCCGCCGAAAAATTGGGGTTTTCGCGGGTGGTTTTGGCGCGGGAATTAACTTTTCGGGAAATTGAAAAAATCACTACTTTCTCGAATATCGAAACAGAAATTTTCATACACGGCGCGCTCTGCACGAGCGTTAGCGGGCAGTGTTTCATGAGTGGATTTTTCGGCGGCGACGGCGACAAAAGAAGCGCGAATCGCGGGCTGTGTGCGCAACCGTGCAGGTTAGATTTCACGGTAAATGAAAGTCAATACGCCTTGTCACTGAAAGACCTTTCAATCATAAAAAATATTAGACAACTTGAAAAAATCGGTGTGACTTCCGTCAAAATTGAGGGCAGAATGAAACGCCCGGAGTACGTCGCAGCGGCGGTTCACGCCTGTTACGAGGCGCGTAGCGGTATCGCGCCGAACTTAGAAAATTTGAACGCGGTTTTTTCACGCGGCGGATTTACCGACGGATACTTTACAGGAAAAGTCCGCTCAATGCAGGGTTTTCGGGGCAGGGAAGACGTTGAAACGAGCAATTCCGTCTTGCAGGAATTGCAGAAACTTTACAAAAAACCTAAGAAACGCAGGGTTATAAATGTGCAAATAACTGCAAAGTCGGGCGCGGAAATTATGGTTACTGTTGAATGTGCGAAAATTAAACTTTGCAAAAAATTCCCGCCTGCCGAAAAGGCGCAAACCCGCGCTACCACAGCAATAGAAGTATTCACGCAACTGGAAAAATTCGGCGGTACTATTTTTGAAGCAGGCGAAATTAACTGCGAAATTGATGAAAATTTATTTATCAGTACTGCGCGAATTAATGAAATTCGCAGAGAATTAATTTCACTTATTTCGGAGAGGTTAATTGGTGAAAAAAATGAAGATACTTGCGATTGATTACGGCGATGCGCGAACCGGGCTTGCAATCAGCGATTCGCTGGAAATTCTCGCATCGCCTTTCGGGGTTTTACATGAGAAAAATTCGGACAGGCTTATCGGGAAAATCAAGGCTGTGATTGAAGAAAACGGCGTTGAAGAAGCCGTCGTCGGCAATCCTGTGAACATGAATAATACCGAGGGCGAGAGGAGCCGAAAGTGTGTTTTTTTTGCCGAAAAATTGAGGCAGTCGGTTGAAATTCCGGTGGTGCTTTGGGACGAGCGCAGTACGACGATTTTGGCGCATAATTTGTTAAGTCAAGCTGATGTAAAAAGCAAGAAACGCCGCGAAATAATTGATGCGGCGGCGGCGGCGGTGATATTAGAAAATTATTTAGTTTTCAGAAAAAATAACAGTGAAAAATTATAGAAAGGTGTACTTCCACGCCGCAATTTTTTGTAAAGTTGCGCGGGTGGAGGCGGCGTGCTACTATGAAATATTTTAGGAAAATTCAAGGTGAAAATGTCTATCTTTCACCGTATAATCTTGACGACCTCGAGGTCTTCACAAAGTGGATGAATGACCGCGCGGTGACTGATGGGCTGGGCGATTCGGCGGAGCAGTTTAATCTAATTAACGAGAAAAAATGGCTCGAGGATATGTTGGAAAAAGGTGAGCCTTGCTTTGCAATTATTTCGGAAAAAAATGATGAATTAATCGGCAGCATGGGTCTGTTTGAGATTAAGCAGATTCACGGTTCGGCGATGGTCGGAATTTATATTGGTGACGCCGAAAATCGCGGCAAAGGATACGGCACAGAAGCCATGAAACTGCTGATTAACTACGCTTTCAACGTGTTGAATTTGCGAAATATAATGTTAAATGTTTTTGAATTTAACGAAAACGCATATAATTCTTACTTGAAAGTCGGCTTCAAAGAAATTGGCAGGCGCAGAAAAGCGCATTATCATAATGGTAATTATTTTGATATAATTTCTATGGATATAACGCGGGAGGATTTGCTGTAAAATGAGTGATAATCACATTCGTTCGCGGTTTGTTTGTCCAATTAGAGAGACATTTTATCTAATGTTTTGTAAGAAAAAATGCCCAAATTGCGGCAAAAAATTATATAAAGAAAAAAAGTGGGTTGTCAATTTATACACCGAATGGAAAACGAGTAACAGCAAGACACATTATTCGCCGGAGGGCTTTTTGATGAAGGATATTTACTACGAATTTACATGTGAAAATTGCGAGTTTGTAAGAATAATCGGCGATTTATCCGATGGCGTCAAAACCGCATATAAAGCGGATTAGTTTGACAAAAACTTAGCTTGCGGCAACAGATTTGCAAAGAATAATGAGGTCTTATGAAACTACATTTTATGCGGACAAAATCGGCTGTAAACGAGTTATTGTACTCAGGGGACGATTGCGGAAACGTGAAGTATAACGCGGAAATTCCGCTGAACTTTACAGATGTTACTGCGACTTTTTATCACGATGGAAAAGTGAAGTATAAACTATGTTTTGACAGCGATGAGCGTATTAAAAATATGTTCAAACTTAACTCAACATTTGTCTCAAATCCTTTTAACATTTTGGATTGCAACGGCGGGAAAGTGGGTCACATTTTCGGCAAACAAACGAAATCTTTTTGGCGCGGAGGTTACTTTTTTTACGAATATAATTTCTGCGGATGCAATTATTTTGCCTATTCAATCGGCATGGGTAAAGAGGGAATAAAAATCCCGATTTACAACGCCGATTGTCAAGTTGCGCTCATTGAAAAAGGCGTGGTTGTGCATGATAACAAGGATTCATATTACATTTACGTACCATCGGAAACGGAGTTGGAAATTGCCACTTTGTTTAATTTATACTATGATTTTGTCAAGTTTGGGAACAGGCAAAAGTTAGTTTATAAAACTAAGAAAGTTGAATATTTTCACAGTCCAAAGGCACTGAAAAGTAAGTTTGACCCGGATTTCAAGTTGATGTGTGAGAAAAATTAATAAAAACGGGGGAATTTCTAATGTATCTAAAATATATAATGCAAATAAGTCTTACCGCTTTTATCTTGATTTGCGGTATTATTTTGTCAAGTTGCGATGTTAAAACAAGTGATATATTTAGAAAAAATACGACTGAAAATGTTAGTAAAAACGAGCAGAAACAAGAAGAAATGCTTGATTATATGCGGAAAACATACGGCCAAGAGTTTACTGTTGTTGAGTTTATTCCTGCGCCCCGAGGATTTAACGATTCGATGAATGAGAGTATTCTTGTTGTCAAAAATGAGGATGGATTCTTGGTAAATGTGAGGGAAAGAGTGGGTTCTCCGGGTTATTTTTATGATAATTTTTACATAGAATTTCTTTGGTATACATCAAGAAATCATATTGATTACAGTGAAATTCCCTCATTGATTACAGCAAGATTGTATCCGAAAATCCGGACAGGAACCTTTGAATTAAGCGATTTAGAAAATGGTGTATCGTCATTAAATAGCGATGTTTTAATTAACATAACTTGTCTAATTGCTGTTTCGGGCGAACCAAATGATGATATAATTAGCAGTTTATATAAAGTTTATAAACAGTTTACAAGTCGCGATTTTCAGTACATTAATTTTATTGTCGCGTTTGTAAATGATACAGAAAAATCTATTAAATATGTAGATAATTTTGATTTATACGGGGTTGTAACGTGGGATAATTTTGATTCTTCAATAATTAATCTTGTTACAATTCAAGAAAATGATTTGTCAATTGAAAAATTTACGCAATATTTTTGAATTATTTCAGAGGTGTATACCCCGTTTTTTCAATCAAATACTGCCCCTGCTCGGACAAAATCCAGTCAATAAATTGAGGTATATTTGGGTTTGAATTTTCACTTACAGTAACCGCGTAAAAGTAGTCAGAGAGCGGATATTTCCCGTTTGTTACATTTTCTCTCGTCGGTGCGATTCCGTCTAATTCAAGCAATTTTATACGCTCGTTTTGCACCATTTCTGTGGCATAAAACAAGAACGAATAACCTATGGCGTTGTTATAATTTTTATATGCAACAACTTCAATCATCGGCTCCATCGCACCTGCGATTTCCTTTATCGGCGGCCTCATAATATTTTCACCCTCCATGAAGCCCACAAACGCCGTCTGTGAGCCGGAATTCGCCTCCCGTTGATAGGCGGTTATTTTGTTATTTTTACCGCCAATTTCTTGCCAATTTGTGATTTTTCCGGAATAAATTCCGCGAATTTGCGCGCTTGTCAAGTTGCTTACCGGGTTTTTCGAGTTGACAAAAAACACAAACGCTTCTCTACCTATCGGCGTAAACACAAGCTCTGCGCCGTTTTGCTGTGCCAACACGCGGTGTTCCTCGGAGATGCCCGCCGTGAAAATTATGTCAGTTTCTCTCTTAATTAAGTTTTCGTAAGCCTTCGCAGTTGTCGTGCAACGCACAAGTTCGCCGCCGTAATAGCCGCCTTGCGGGTAGACCGCTTGAACGAATGCGGCGTAAACCGGGTAGAGCGCGGTCGCGCCGTCAAGGCGCGGTAAATCCTCTGTTAGAGCGAGTTTAGACGGTTCGTCAAGACTTACCGTTTTGGTGTTTTGCACAAAAGGCGCGTAATCAAAAAGGTTCAATCTTTGCTCAACGGTGTCCATTTTTTCATGGTAAGTTGTGTAAAGTAACGTAGAGAAAAATGTCACTATCGGGACTGCCATTAGTGCGCCAAAAGTTATATATCTCGCTTTCGATTTCATTTTACCCCACAGTTGAAAGTCCAAAAAAGTGAATAAAATTATGGCGGCAAAAGTAACGCAAAACATGTATACACCGCCCTTTGCGCCGCCAAGAGCGAATGCTAAAAATGTAAGTAACCCGCCGCCAAACACGCAAAAAACGATTGCTAAAATTAACAAAACACTCACGGTAACTTTTGCCGGTTTGCTCATTCTGAATGACTTCATTTTTGTCTCCTTTTCAGTTAAATTAAACCTAAATTACACTACAATTATAACATAATTTTCACCATTTGTCAAGGTCTTTTTGAAATAAATTTAAGGAGAAATTAACATGAAAAAATGCCCGCGTTGCCTGAAATACGACAGCGATAACATTAGATTTTGCAGACATTGCAACACGGAACTTTTCTTTCTGAATCGGTTTGAAAATTCCTCGAGTGCGGTCTACAACACCCTCTCAACCGTCTATGATTTGTTGGATATAATCTACTTCAGGCGCAGTGAAAAAAGCCCGCGAACCGCGCTTGTGAGCGCGATTACCGACGCGCCCGTTAAGGTGCTTGACGTCTGCGCGGGGACTTGCACTAACAGTATTTTGATTGCACAAAACAAGCCGAACGCGAAAATTACCGCACTTGACAAAGCGGAAAAAATGCTTAAAATTGCACAAAAAAAGTTTCGCAAAAAAGGTATACAAAACATCGAAATAACCGTTGCCGATGCCTGTAATTCCGGACTGCCCGACGGCACTTTTGACGTAATTTTATTATCGCTTGTTTTGCACGAAATCAGCGAAGACTTACAAAGCGCGTTCCTGCGCGAAGCCAAGCGGTTATTGGCGCCGAACGGCGAAATTATTGTAATCGAATGGGAGCGGCCCGCGAGTTTTTCCGAGCGGCTGAAATTCGCCTTGATAGAACTTATTGAGCCGAAAATATTCAAGGAATTTCTCAAAAAAGACCTGCGCCGATTCTTTGAAAACGCAGGATTTACCGTGCTTGACAAGCAATCCTGTGACTACACCGTAGTTTTTAGAATGAGGTGAAAAAACACTTGACAAACGCCAAAACTTGTGATATAATTATTGTAAAGTTAAATTAATTACGGAGGAATCTACAATGAGAAAATTTATTTCGTTATTTATAACAGTAACAATGCTCGCCGCAATCACAGCAATAATGCCGCTTACGGCAAGCGCAGAAGACCTCGCAATGCCCGCAAATCCACGTTGGAACGAGAATTATCAAGCGATTTTTGACACTCATGATACTGCGGAATATGCAAATGGCCATCACATAAAGCTGTACAAAGACGATGAGCTGATTTTTCAAAGTGGATACGGTGTTGACAAAGGCACTATGACAGTTGGGATAAATCCTTACATAAACGAGAGCGGCGTCTATTATTTTGAGGTTGCGGGCGTGCTTCACTGGCAATATTTAGATAGTCCGTACAATGTTATGAGCGAGTTTGCAGCTTCGCCGATTAAAACATACACAAGACCCGACACGACATTAGGACACCCCACAAACCTGCGCTGGGAGCAGGATGACGACACGATTTACGCGGCTTGGGACGCGCCGGATGACTTTAGTTTCCTCAACGGTGATACTTATCAATTAGAACTCTATCGCGTAGGCACAACCGAGTTTGTCGGCGGGGGAGTGTCTATTAGTGATACCCGCGTTACGTTTAGACAGGGCGAAGGACTTGACGCCCCGGGCGATTATTATTTCCGAGTACGCACTTTGAGCGGTGTCCTTGATGATTTCGCGAACAGCGAGTATTCGCCGAACAGCCCTATTTTCACCCTCTCGGATTTTCCGACTCCAAACGGCTACAGCGCAAACGACTACCAAAAACTCGTAGCCTTTGCGGGACAAGATGACAACTTGACAAAGTTAGACTGGGACTTGGAAGACCCCGCGAACTGGGAGGGGATTTTATGGACCAGCGCAACTCCGAGGAGGGTTGCAACAATAACCCTAAACAGAAAAAACCTAACCGGCGAACTTGACCTTTCGGAATTTTCCCGACTTTCTGCTTTGCAAATTTCCACCAACCAACTCACCAAGCTTAACCTCGAAAACTGTACATCTCTCACGAATGTGCAAGCCGGAAGCAACCTACTCACCGAGATTAATCTCGCGAATTGTACATCGCTTGAAGGCGCGAATCTCGCACCCAACAAGCTTTCCGCGATTGATATTTCAGCCTGCACAAAACTTACGTTTATACATCTTAATAACAACGAACTCGTCTCAATCGATGTCTCAAAAAACACAGAAATTGAAACTTTGAACGTTTTTACCAACAAACTCGAATCGCTTGACGTTACAACTAACACAAAGCTTACACAATTAAGTGCAACAAACAACAAACTTGAATCGATTGATGTTACAAAGAACACCCTGCTTACAAATTTGAACCTTGGATTTAACCAACTTTCCGAGATTGATGTTACAAAAAATACCGCGCTGAAAATCTTTAGTATTGGTAATAATCAACTCGAATCGCTTGACGTTTCAGCCAACATCGAGCTTGTAAATTTAGAGGTTCCCGGAAACCAAATAACCGCGCTAAATCTTTCAAATAACAGCAAACTCACATCACTACAGGCATACGACAACCGACTTTCCGCACTTACTCTTTCAAACGACAACATTATTGAAAGCGTGAATGTTCATAACAACAAACTCACCGACACATCGTTTCTCAAAAACCTAAAAAGTCTCTACCATTTTTATATTCATCACAACGAAATTGACCTGCGCGACCCCGCAATCAGGCGTACTTTGTACACAGCGAAAGCGACCGTCAGAAGGAATTTTGATATGGGTGAAGCTGTTTTTTGTGAGCAGAATAACGGTGTAAATTGCTGTGATGAGTGCGTTCTTGTTTACGATGAATGTGTTTGCGACTGCATTGACGCCGCGCCGCCTGCACCACCCACCGACCTCGCCGACATGCGCCTTTTCGCCGCAATCGCACTCGCATTTGTCGGCACATTTGCGGGTTTGTGGGTGTACACGATTCGCCGCAAACGGCAGTTTTTCAAGGCGTAAACTTGCAAAAAATTTATGAATAATTTTCAAATAACCTCTTATACTATTTGTAGTATGGGGGGTTATTTTATGGCGTGTAAATCGGTATGGACAGCGGTTTCAGAGCCGCCCGCATTTCCCGCACTCGGCGGCAATATCAAGACCGACGTCCTCATAATCGGCGGCGGAATTGCGGGGGTGCTGTGCGGGTATTTTTTGACCCAATCGGGGGTCAATTGCGTAGTTGTTGAGCGCGGCAAAATCGGCGGCGGTATCACAAAAAACACCACCGCGAAAATCACGTCACAGCACGGTTTAATCTACGACAAACTCATCAAAAACGCAGGCCCCGAAAAGGCGCGAATGTACCTCCAAGCAAACCAAATCGCGCTCCGAAAATTCGCTGAAATAAGCAAAAATATAACTTGCGATTTCGAGCAAAAAAGCGCGTTTGTCTACTCGCGAATTGACAGAAACGCAATCGAGCGGGAAATCCGCGCGGTGAACCGTCTCGGAGCAAGCGCGAGGTTCGTTGAAAAAATCCCACTGCCGTTCGGGATTGCGGGGGCGATTGAGTTTGAAAATCAGGCGCAATTTAATCCGCTGAAATTTCTGTACGGAATTTCGAGCGGGCTGAAAATTTACGAAAATACTTGCGTAGATGAACTAATCGGGAACATCGCGGTGACTGCTCACGGTAAAATTATGGCGCGAAAAATCATAGTCGCAACTCACTTTCCGTTCGTGAATAAACACGGCAGTTATTTCTTGAAAATGTATCAACATCGCTCATATGTCATTGCACTGGAGAACGCGGCAAACGTAGGCGGCATGCACATTGAGGAGGTCATCGACGGGCTCTCGTTTCGTAATTACAACGGCTTACTTTTAGTCGGCGGCGGCGACCACAGAACAGGTGAACTCGGCGGAAATTGGAAAGTTTTAAGGGATTTTGCACGGCGAAAATTTCCCGAATCAGTCGAAAAATATTCGTGGGCAACACAGGATTGCATGACGTTAGACGGCGTTCCATACATCGGAAATTACTCCGCGAACACGCCGAATTTGTACGTCGCGACCGGGTTCAACAAGTGGGGCATGACGGGCGCAATGGCCGCGGCGATGATTCTCTGCGACATGGTGCAAGGGCGCGAAAATGAACACAGCGCAGTCTTTTCGCCGCAAAGAAGTATGCTGAAAAAACAGCTTGCACTAAACGGCATAAAAGCAGTCGGGAACCTGCTTACGCCGTCCACGCCGCGGTGTCCGCACATGGGCTGCGCGCTGAAATTAAACAAGGCCGAGGGGACTTGGGACTGCCCCTGCCACGGCTCGCGATTCGAGAGAAACGGTAAGTTAATTGACAATCCGTCAACGGGAGATTTAATAATTTGAGTTACTTTAGTGGGCATTATTTCAAGCACGAAAACAACGGCAAAACTATAGCTTTCATTGTGGGAAAATCGAGCGAGAACGGTAAATTTATTCAAGTAATTACCGACAAAAAAAGTTACCGTTTCAAGGGATACGGTAACTGTATTTTCACAAAAAACGGCGCGAAAATTGACATCGGAAATAGTATAAAAGGGGTTATAAAATACGGTAAATTAACGCCGCTAAAGTACGATATAATGGGGCCTTTTAAGGCCCTCGAGCCGTTGATGGAGTGCAGTCACAGCATAATCAGCATGCGGCATAATCTGCGCGGGTGGGTGAATTTAGACGGCGAATTTTTCGACTTAGACGGCGGCGTCGGTTACATTGAAGGGGACCGCGGCAGGTCGTTCCCGAAGTCGTATTTGTGGACACAGTGCAACTTCAAAAATGACTGTTCATTTTCATTGTCAATCGCTGAAATTCCGTTCATGGGATTCAAGTTTCAAGGTTGCATTTGTCTAATTTCTCACCGTGCAAAAGAGTACAGACTTGCAACTTATCTCGGTGTAAAAATTCTGCACTGCGATTCGCGGCAGGTGATTTTGCGGCAGGGAAAATACCTGCTGATTGCGGACATTTCGCCGACTGCGGGGCATAAATTGGCGGCCCCGCGAAACGGAAAAATGAACAGGGAAATTCGGGAGTGCATCGCCTGCCCTTTGCGGGTGCGGTTTTACGAGGGCGGGAGGTTGACATTTGACAAGTCGAGCGGGCGGGCGAGTTTTGAGTTTATGAGTTAAATATCGTGGTGTATCATCTCAATATTGCACCATAAAAAGATGTGTTAAGTCTATTACCCGCCCGCACTGCTGTATTTTCTAATAGCGATTTTCCACAGCACACGAATTAGAACAAACGCAAGAATCGGCACAATTAACCCCCAAAGCAAATAGATACTTGTCAAGTTATCGAACAGCGCCATCACCGGAAAATTAGTAATAACAAAAACCGGAATCACAAACACGCCGAGCCGTTGCCACCACTTGTTGTAAATCTGCATGGGCATGTTGTTGAAGTCCCACAAACCGTTCGATAATTCAGTGATACCGTTGGTTTTCAAGGTCCAAAACGCGCTCAAATGCGGTATGAAAAATAGCGAGTAGGAGACTACTAAACCGGCGAGCATGAAGTGTAAAAACAGCAAAATATTTAACGCACTTGCTTGCAAACCAAGCCTGCCCCACGCGACCGCGATTAGAACACTGCCGCCGATTATGTTCGGAATCGGGACAGAAATGTTCACGAATCTTGTAGTTGACATGAACATTAGTGACACCGGCTTAACCATGATTAAATCAAGGTCTCCGCGGTTTACACCCCACGAAAAGAAGAAAAAATTCCACGCAAACAGCGACATTTGCAACGCCGTAAGTATCATAAAAACCCCGACATATAACATGATTTCATCAGGAGTGTGACCGCCCACCAACGCGCCCGTAGTCTGCGTTATGAAGACATATAGCAGCTTCGTAACAAGCCAAGTACACTCCACCGCAATACCAATAAAAAAGTTAGCTTTATACTCCAACTGTTCCATGATACTGTACTTGACAAAATGCCCGTA
>WRMK01000067.1 GCA_009777155.1 Oscillospiraceae bacterium | reverse complement strand
AGCAAGCAAGCAAGCAAGCAAGCAAGCAAGCAAGCAAGCAAGCAAGCAAGCAAGCAAGCAAGCAAGCAAGCAAGCAAGCAAGCAAGCAAGCAAGCAAGCAAGCGGTAACTTTAACACCGCTATTTTCTCGCTTGTCGGATTTACATAGTACCACAAGGCGGTCATTCCCTGTTTAACAGGGCGATGGTCGCCTTTTCGCGTTCCCTGTTAGACGATTGCGAAACTCACGGGCGAACACAGTTCGCCCCTACATTGAAAAAACCTCCCTGTAGTTGAAAATTTTTTATGTAGGGAACGGTTCGTAACCGTTCCGCAATCCCCCGTACCCTGTAACCCTCAACAACGTAGGGGCGAACTGCGTTCGCCCGCAAACAACGCCTTGTTACGGCGTTCCCGAGACCCCTGTAGGGGCGCGCATTGCGCGTCCGTGTAATCCCACCGCACACCGCAATTCCACCGCAATCCCCCGTACCCTGTAACCCTCAACAACGTAGGGGCGAACTGCGTTCGCCCGCATAATTCCACCGCACACCGAAATCCCCCGCGCCCGAAAAATCCACGGACGCGCAATGCGCGCCCGCACCACGACACCACCGCGACCTTATAAACGGACGCGCAATGCGCGCCCCTACAATCCATAAACCCAAAACAACAACCAAAACCAGAAAGGAACAAAACCAATGAAAAAATTTATTTCGCTACTGATAACAGCAGCAATACTCACAGCAATCGTGGCAATAATGCCGCTGACGGTTTCGGCTTCGGAAAACTCCGAAACAACCCTCGCGCCGCCCGCAGACGCAGACTGGTCTGAGGAACATGAGAATTGGTGGATAGCTTTCAAGACCCTTGAGCATGTGGATAATCTTTACTACCATTTTATACTATACAAAGACAACGAGGAAATTCATTCGGAATTTATACGATACACTCACATTCCGGATTTCACTTACACGCACGGGGCAAGTGAATTTATCCATGAGAGCGGCGATTATTATTTTAAGCTCGCGGGCGTGGCCGAATATAATCACAATTCAGAGAGTGTAATGGGCGAGTATGCCGTGTCGTCAACCCGTACATACACAAGACCGGACGGAACAATGGGACACCCCACAAATCTGCGCTGGGAAGTGCGTGACGATAAAATTAGAGCTGTTTGGGATACGCCAGTAAATTTCAAAAGGTATCCCGACTCTCGCAACGATACATATTGGTTTGAACTGTATCGTGTTGGAATGACTCGTCCGCACTTCCGAAGTTGGAGGTTTGGGGTGGCATGGACTGAACTTGATGCGAACAAAGGATTTAACGTAGGCAACGGCGATTATTATTTCAGAGTGATGGCTTTGAGCGGCGATGTTGATTCATTCCCGAACAGCGTGTTTTCGGCGAACAGCCCGGTCTTTAGGTTTACTGATGTTGTAGAGAATATTGACGAGCTGTTGAATGATTTGTTCAACGGGGTGGAAAGCGGCGGTATTGATATTGATGATGCGCGGGATTCGCTTTCCGACTTGAATAAATTTGAACTCGCGGCGTCCATGCAAAATGATGCGGGCGTTCTTGGCGGCATACAAAATCTTGAGGAAATTTACACCGAAGAAATGGGTATAACCGTGGGTGCAACGGTGGCGCAGAGCATAGCCGATGTGTTGAACCCCGACGATATCAGCATAATCGGCGCGGGTCTAAACTCGACCACACCGGGGGCAAACATGAACCTGCAATTTTCCGCGCCCGATGTGGAACGGCATGTTGACGGCAATTGGTACAAGAATTATGTGCAGTTTAACATCGACTTAGACGGCAGAAACACCCTCGCCGGGACTTTGTTGGACGTGCCTGTGCAAATCACAATGCCGATTCCCGCCGGGGTTTTGGCCGAGCGGTTCGTGATTCTGCATTACCACGCAAATGGCACTTATGACGCGATTTACCCTACTATAAAGGGCAATATGGCGACCTTCACGGTGACAAGGTTCAGCGTTTTCGTCTTCGCGAACGAGGTTGACGAAAGCGAGATAATCGTTGTACCGCCGACCGGGCTTGGGGATTATGGCGGGTTTGCTGTGGTTGCGGTTGTGTTAATTGGCATATCTGCGGGGTTGTGGGTTTATTCACGGCGGAGGAAAGCATAACGTAGGGATGACCGACCCGGACGTCCGGGGCAACCCTCAAGTCGTCCGCTATTTCGACAACGCAGTGATTATAAACGGACGACCGGGGGCGGTCGTCCCTACGATAAATCGGGCTTAACGCCCGATTTTTAATTAAAATGCGCCTTTTTTATTTATTTTATTGACAAACCGAAATTTTTATGGTATAATGAAAAATAATATGCACAATTTAGCATAAAGACACCGCTTAAACAACCATTGGGATTGAAAGTAAATAACGAGAAGCACAAAAAAACGAGACCGTGCGAACCTTCGCGGGGTTTTGTGTGCAGAAAGGGCACGGTTAATTAAAATGGCTAAGGATATTAATTTGCAGGACGTCTTTTTGAACCAAGCGCGCAAAGAGCGCATACCCGTAACCATTTATATCACCAACGGCTTTCAGTTTAAAGGCACCGTCAGAGGGTTTGACAGCTATATCGTCATTCTCGACACCGACGGCAAGCAAAACATGATTTACAAGCACGCAATCTCCACCATAACGCCGCTCAAAGCTATCTCGGTCTTTGACGTTTTCGACAAGGACGAGCCGGACAAGCCCGACAAGCCCGAAATCCCGCCAAGAATGGAAGATAAACCATAATGGCCGACAACACGCCCGAACGGGCAAGCGGTAAAAGGCCCGTGATAAAAAGAACAGTCTACCTCAGAGTAATTTGGGTTCTGCTCGGCTTGTTCTTTTTAATCACGGTCGTCAGCCAGTTTTACATACGTTTCTTTGAATCATTGCAGACCGAAGTCGCAATGATGTACAAATCCCCGGACGAAATCGTCTTCAAGGGCGTCCACATCAGGAACGAAAAGCAACTGCGATACGGCGGGGCAGACGTCGTCGCTTATATCCACGAAGACGGCTCAAAACTCGGCAGTAACCCTGTTGTAGCCCGCAGTTACAAGAGCGTGGAAGATATTTTGATACAGGGCAGAATCGACCAGTTGAGCGAACGCGCGGCAATCCTCGAAGACGCGGCGGCGTTGGCAAGCACCGATAATTCACTGCTCGAATCCTTCAACAACCAAATCACAATCCGCCATACCCAGCTCCTCTCGCAACTCAACGAAGGCGACTACTACGAGATTGACCGCCTGAAAAACGATTACCTCTCGCTTCAAGCCAAGAAACAGCTCCTCCGCAACGACGAAGGCATCGACTACAGGGCGCAAATCAACAGTATCTACGCCGAAATCAGCCGACTGCGGGCAAGCATGAGCGCGTTACCGCGCAACGTAAGCATCGACGAGGCGGGGTACTTTGTCAGCGTGGTTGACGGGCGGGAAGACTCATTAAATTTTGACAAGGTGAGCGCACTCCAAAAAAGCGACATCGAGCAGATTATACGCCAGCCCACGCTCGACGTTCCCGACGATGTAATCGGCAAGATGATTGACGGCTACAAATGGCGGTTCGTAGGGATTTTTGACACCGAGAGAACCCGCAGATTCTACCCCGACTTGGTTCTCGAATTCCGAATAGGCGCGAATCCGCAAACGGTACAAGCCACCATAATCGGCATAAAGCGGCTCGACGACGGGAGCAGTATCATCACCTTCGAGTGCGACACCCTCACGGCAGAATTCGCCTCACGCAGGGTCTCGCAGTTCAGCCTGAGCTTAGACAGCCATTCGGGAATCCGCATACGCTCCGAGTCTGTGCATTTCAACGAGGACAACGAGCCGGGGGTTTTCGTGCAACACGGGGTCGAGCTTGTCTTCAGAAAAATTAAGGAAATCCGCTCCGAGAACGACTTTATCATAGTCGAGGACACCACCGACCTCCCCGGCTACATATCCCTCTACGACAACGTAGTGGTTCGGGGCAGGGACTTGTACGAGGGGAAGATTGTAAGATGATATATAACGAAATCACAGAAAACTACAAAATAATTACCGAAAATGTCGAGGAAACAAGGCGAAACTTTGGCATAAATGACGAAGTTCGTGTGATGGCGGTGACAAAAGGCGTCCCACACGAGAAAGTCAACCACGCCATATCGCTCGGGATTGAGCTTATAGGCGAAAATCGCGCACAGGAATTACTACAAAAAGAGCCTTTTTATGCAAAAACCACAAAAAACGCAAAAAAATTAGAAATTCACTTCATTGGGGGCTTGCAAAATAACAAAGTTAGGTATATAATTGATAAGGTAGGCTTAATTCAATCGGTGGACTCCGAGAAGTTATTGACAGAAATTGACAAGCGGGCGGCCGCACACGGTCTTGTTATGGACACGTTGATTGAGGTTAATATAGGCTGCGAGTACTCAAAAGGCGGCGTAAAACCGGACGAGTTGTTCGAGTTTATGGCGGTTGTTGAGATTTTTCGCAACGTCAGGTTGCGCGGATTGATGGCAATCCCGCCAATTAACGCCCCCGAAAAAATATACGCAGATATGCAAACGCTTTTTCACGATGCAAAAGGCAAGGTAAACCCGGCAAAGTCGGCAAACTTCGATACACTTTCAATCGGAATGTCCGGCGATTACATTACGGCTATAAAACACGGCGCGAACCTAATCAGAATCGGCAGTGCCTTGTTTGGAAGCAGATAGAAACGACGATTTGCGACAAATGCAGATTGGCAAAACACAAAGCAGTAAAAATGAAAGGAATTAAAATCATGGGATTCGGTGATGTTTTAAGAAAATTCACAGGCGCGGATTACGAAGTCGAAGGCGACGGCGAAGCAGGCGGCGGGTTTGTCGATGATTCCCCCGCAATGTCCGGCTCACGTTATAACGATGATTTCTCGTTCGGCGCGGCCCCTAAGACCGGCGGCTCAGGCAAGGTGCTATCAATTGCGGCGACTACCCACCTGCAAGTGATGGTGTTCAAGCCGAAAAGTTACAACGAGGTGGCAGAAATAGCAGAGCATTTCAAAAGCAAAAAGACAATCGTATTGAACCTTGAGCAGACCAATAAAGAGACCAGCAACAGGATTCTCGACTTCATGGGCGGCGTTGCGTTTGCAGTTGACGGGCACTTAAAAAGAATCGCCAACACTACATACATGATAGTGCCGTTTAACGTCGAGATTTCGGGCGATACTATGGAAGAACTTGAAAGCACAACCGACTTGTTCTAATAGGCATCCTCGAAAATTAACGCACGGCGGCTTTATGCACAGCTTTTCCGCCATACTGCGTTAAAAATTTCCGCAATGCACAAAGCATTACGAAAATTTTTGCCTTGTATGACGAAAAATCTGTACATAAATCCACTCGTGGTTAATTTCCGAGGAGACCTTATCCAATTTGAAAGGAAACGTGGAAAATGAAAGCTAAGGATATTTCATCAAGGATATTCGACAGAGGTTTTAATGGGTACAAAATTGATGAAGTAGGTGATTTCTTAAAGGAAGTGGCCGACGAGTTTTCGCAGCTTCAAAGTGAGAATCAAACACTCGAAAAAAAGTTAGAGGTACTTGCGGACAGAATTCGCGATTACCGCAACGACGAGGAAGCTTTGAAGGAAGCAATGGTAGGCGCGCAAAAGACGGGGCAAGCCGCAATTGCCGATGCCAAGGCGAAAGCCAAGAAGCTCCTTGAAGAATCGCAGGACAAATCGGACACCATGCTCGCCGATGCAAGGGACAAGAGCGACAAGCTCAAGAAAGAAGCCGAAAACATGCTAAAGAAAGCGACCGACGAGGCGCGGCGGATTCACGAGGAAGCGACGATTAAGCATGCGAGAATGGAAAACGAGTACCGCGACAGGTTGGAGGTCAACAAGGAAATTCTTTATAAAACCAAGAACGAGGTCACGCGGTTCAGGCAAAAGCTTATGGAGGATTTCTCGCGGGTGACGGCGATAATCGAGGCTTTACCCGAGGCATGCGAGAACGAATTTGTCTCAAAAACCCTCACAGACTTTCAAAAGGAACGCAACGTAACCTTGAAAAAGCCGGCGGTCAAGCCTGTTTCGGAGACCGATAAGAAGAAGGACAAGCCGCCCGTCAAAGACAAACCCTTAGCCAACATAAACATGGAATCGGCGGACGAACCCGCCAGTACATCGGACGCGCTGTTTGACGAATTCGCCACAAAGCTCATGGAAGACAGCAAGCCGACCTCGTTCGAGGTCAATGCCGACACACTCTTAGCCGACCTCACGACCGAAATAAACTTCGAGCCGGTCTTCGAGGAAGAATCGCACGTAAACACCGACGAGGACTTCTCAAACACGACAAGCGACAAAGAAAACGACCCGTTCTACGACAAGAGCAGTCGCGGCGAAAACAAAGGCAGACAGCCGCTCGAATTCGGCGCGAACGCCAAAAACAGTCGCAAAAAATAAGTTATACGCATTAACGCGGAGATAATCCAAAATCTCCGCGTTAAATAAAAACAATTGGAACAAGTGAAAGGATGAAAGTTTTCAAGACCCGGTGCAAATCGGGGAAAACGAAACTTTCAAATTCACGATTGTGAAGAAAGGACAATGGTGAAAAATTATGAAAACATGTACAAATTGCGGAAGACAATCCTACAGACAAGAATCGAAATTTTGTCAAGGTTGCGGGAGCCAACTCCCCGAAAAAGCAGATAAGCCCAACATCAACATCTGCATGAACCCCGACTGCGGCTATCACAACAGCCAATTCATCTACCCGAACGAGGCATGCTACTGCGATATTTGCGGTCACAAGACAGCGTTCGCAAACTAATTTCACAGCAGAACTTACGGGCGCGCAATGCGCGCCCCTACAGCGAAATTTAAGTTGTAGGGGCGGGCGTTGCTCGTTCGCATAAAACAAAAAAGAGGATTAGAAATGGCAGATTATAACAATACTTTGAACCTACCAAAAACCGACTTCCCGATGCGAGCGAATTTGCCGGAGCGTGAGCCTGTGACAATGCAGAAGTGGCATGAGAATCGGCTTTACTACAAGCTTCAGGAGCTCAACAAGGCCAAGCAGAAGTATATCCTACACGACGGCCCGCCCTACGCGAACGGCGATATGCACATGGGCCACGCCCTCAACCGTACCCTGAAAGACATCATCGTCAAATTCAAGGCTATGACAGGGTTTTACTCGCCTTTTGTGCCCGGGTGGGACTGCCACGGCCTGCCGATTGAACTGCGGGCGTTGAAAGACCTCGGCATCGACAATCGCAAGGTCGGCGCGGCTGAGTTGCGGAAATACTGCCGCGATTTCGCCCTGTCCAGTCTCGAGCGGCAAAAATCGCAGATGAAACGCCTCGGTGTCTGGGGCGATTACGACGCGCCGTATGTCACGATTGCGCCCGATTACGAGGCACGGCAGATAGAAATATTCGGCGAGATGTACAAAAAAGGGTACATTTACAAGGGCCTAAAGCCGGTGCATTGGTGCGCCGACTGCAAAACCGCACTCGCCGAAGCTGAAATCGAATACGCCGACGATGAGTGCTTGTCAATTTATGTCAAATTCCCCGTCACCGACGACAAGGGCAAATTCAAAGGCATCGAAAAGCCTCATGTTCTCATTTGGACGACCACGACATGGACTTTACCCGGCAACTTGGCAATCTCGCTCGGCCCCGATTACGACTACACTTTCATGAAAATCGAAGACGAGGAGAATTCATCGTACGGCGAAAGTATACTCGTGGCAAAAGAATTGGCGGCGAAAGTCGCGGAGGCCTGCGGTATCAAAAAATACTCGCTAATCGGCGAATACAAGGGCGAGGAACTTGACTTAATCGAAACGAGCCATCCGTTCCTGCCCCGAAAAAGCATAGTAATCACGGGCAATCACGTGACGCTCGACAGCGGAACCGGTTGTGTTCACACCGCGCCCGGCTTCGGCGTGGAGGACTACGAGGTCTGCAATTCATACAAGGGCATGTTTGATATAATTGTACCGGTTGACGAAAACGGCAGAATGACCGCCGATGCGGGAAGTAACATAGCAGGGAAGACCACGAGCGAGGCGAACGGCATAATCGAAGCCGACTTGAAAAGTAAAAATTTGCTCCTCGGCGGAACGCGATTCTCGCACTCATACCCGCACTGCTGGCGGTGTCACGAGCCGATTATCTACCGCGCCACAGACCAGTGGTTCTGCGCGGTGAGCATGTTCAGAGATGCTACAATCGAGGCGGTAAATCAGACCGAGTGGATACCCGGGTGGGGCAAGGAGCGGATTTTGAACATGGTGCGTGACCGCAGTGACTGGTGCATTTCACGTCAACGCAGATGGGGCGTGCCTATAACTGTACTCTACTGCAAGGATTGCGGCGCAACTATATGCAACGAGCGCACTATCAAAGCCATTTCCGACCTGTTCAGGGCCGAGAGCAGCGATGCGTGGTACACGAAAGAGCCGTCCGAATTTATCCCCGCCGACGTCAAATGCGCTTGCGGGAGCGGCGCAGAGCGATTCGACAAGGAACTTGACATTTTCGATGTCTGGTTCGATTCCGGCGTTTCACACGCGGCAGTCTGCGAACAGCGCGAGGAATTAGGCTCACCAGTTGACCTCTATTTAGAGGGCAGCGACCAATTCCGCGGGTGGTTTCAGTCGTCTTTGCTTACATCAGTCGCTGTATACGGGCGCGCTCCCTACAAAACCGTGACCATGAGCGGCTGGATTTTGGACGGCGAGGGTAAAGAAATGCACAAGTCCAAAGGCAACGTAATCCCGCCCGAGGACATCATGAACAAATACGGCGCGGACATTTTGCGGCTGTGGGTCGCCTCGCTCGATTTTCACTCGGACGTGAAAGTTTCGGAAGACCTGCTAAAGCAAATCTCCGAGACATATCGAAAAATCCGCAATACAGCGCGGTTTATCTTGGGCAATCTCGGCGAATTTGACCCCGAAACTGACAGTATCAAGCCCGAAAACCTCGCCGAGTTGGACAAATGGGCGTTGCTCTGTTTCAATTCACTCGTCGAAAAGGTCAAAAACTCCTACGAGAAATTCGATTTTTACCACGCATATCACGCGATTAACAATTTCTGCGTGGTGGACATGTCGAATTTCTACCTCGATATAATCAAAGACCGCCTCTACTGCGAGAAGACCGACGGCGAAGCCCGCAGAAGCGCGCAAACCGCCATGTTTACTATACTTCACGGCCTAACGAAACTCCTCGCGCCGATTCTGTGTTACACTGCCGAGGAGGTATGGGCGACGTTGCCGCATTACAAGTCCGACAATCTCGACAGCGTGGTGTTTAATCAGATGCCGACTGCAATTGCGGGCATTGAGGCCGACGAAATTTTCACTGCGAAGTGGGATAAGATTCGCGGTATCCGCGATTTGGTTTTGGCGGCACTTGAGCAGAAACGCAACGAGAAAATTATAGGAAAGTCGCTCGAGGCCAAGGTAATTCTGACCGGTGGCGAGGACTTGACCGCGCTGTTGCCGGAGTTGACCGCAAGCTGTATAGTTTCGCAGGTTGAGTACCGAAAAGGCGGCGAGAATTTAGAAGTGACGGTGGAAAAAGCAGACGGCGAGAAGTGTTCGCGGTGTTGGATTTACGCGACGAGCGTAGGTCAAAACGCAAAGCACCCGGAGCTTTGCGCGAGATGTTCACATGTTGTCGAAACATGAAATGTTCACGTTTAGAGACGGCATGAAAAATCGGTGTTCATATGTATCGAAAATATGAAAAAGGTGTAATAGAGCATGAGGATAGGACTTGCAAAACATAATCGTAGTTTAAGGCTGTACGCGCTGATTGTGGCGGTGACTTTCATAGGCGTGGACAGGCTTACAAAGCAAATCGCAACCGAACGCCTCATCGAGGACGGGCGGCATTTGTCGGTCAATCTCATCAGCATAAACGGCAGAGAAATTCTGAATCTGAGCTACTGCGAAAACACGGGGGCGGCGTTCAGCATTTTGCAGGGGCAACGGTGGTTTTTGATAGGCGTGACGGGCCTGCTGTTGGCGGGTGTGCTGGCACTGCTGCTGACCGACCTGTTCAGCCAAATCCAGAGCAGGGCGTCGATTGCCGCGTTGGCGTTGATTCTCGCGGGCGGCACGGGCAACTTGATTGACAGGATTTTCTACGGCTACGTCGTAGATTTTATCGACTTCAGAATCATCAACTTCCCGGTCTTCAACGTGGCGGACATCTGCGCCGTGACCGGTTCGTTGCTGTTGCTGTTCGCTATGATTCGCGATGAAATTAAGTCCGCATCTGCCAAGAAAAAACCCGCCATAATAAGTAACGAAAATGAATAGTATTAGATTAAACGTAACAAGCACGGAAAGTAACCAACGGCTTGACAAGTACATATCCGAGAACGCCGAGTGCTTGACACGCACGGCGGCGGCGCGCTTGATTGAAGCAGGGAACTGCACCGTCAACGGCGTGGTTCAAAAAGCCAAAAACTATTTACTAAAATCAGGCGACGAAGTCGCTGTTGAAAAACCCGAGGCGGTTCCGCTCGACATAATTCCCGAGGAACTCGCGGTGGAAATTGTCCACGAGGACGAGGATTTACTGGTCGTGAACAAGCCGCGCGGCATGGTGGTGCACCCCGCCCACGGCAATCACAGCGGGACTTTGGTGAATTTTCTAATGCACCACTGCGGCGATTCGCTCTCGGGCATAAACGGCGAAATTCGCCCCGGAATTGTCCACCGATTGGACAAAAACACGAGCGGGTTGTTGCTTATTGCCAAGAACGATTTTGCCCACAATGGGCTTTCGGCACAGCTGAAAAACCGCGATGTAAAGCGGGAATACAGGGCGGTGGTGAGCGGCGTTGTAAAGCAAAACGGCAGGATTGATGTCTCGATTGGGCGGCACAAAATCAAGCGCAAGGAGATGTGCGCGGGCGGCGTGAACCCGCGTGAAGCCGCGACGAATTATGAAATTATCAAGCATTTTGAGGGCGCGTCGTACATGAAAATCCGCTTAGAAACAGGCCGTACTCATCAGATAAGAGTGCATTTCGCCTACATCGGGCATCCTGTTTTGGGCGACGATGTCTACGGCAACGGCAAGCCCAAATGGCTCGGCGGGCAGTGCCTGCACGCAATCAAAGTCGGGTTCACCCACCCGCGAAATGCACAGTACATGGAGTTCGAGAGCGAGCTGCCGGATTATTTTGTGAAACTTTTGGGGCAGTTGAGGGGATTGAGCAATTGAGGGAATTATGAGATTCGATAAAACCTTACTAATAACAGACGCCGACGGCACGCTCTTGACCGATGACAAGCGGATTTTGCCGGGCGATATGGCGGCAATCCGCGAGTTTGTTGATAATGGCGGCTTGTTCACAATCGCGACAGGGCGCGGGGTTACACTCGCGCGGTGTCTCGCCGAGGAGCTGAACCTGCAAATTCCCGCAGTCATTTTCAACGGCGCGGCGGTCTACGACTACGCGAAAAACCGTTTCCTGTGGCAGGATAATCTGCCCGAAACTGCGATTGATTACATGAAACTTTTCATAAAGCAATTCCCCACGGCAGGGGTCGAAATCCTGCGCGGTGACGACATTTTCGTCACAAGCACCAACCGCTGGGAAGAAGACCACATCGCTTACGGCAAAACCAACCCGATAAGGTGCAATTTCGACGACGTTCCGCGCGACAAGTGGATTAAAACCCTTTTGGTTGACGAGCCTGAAAACATAGACGAGATTGTCAAGTTCGCGAGTGAATTGAATTTGCAAGATGTCCACTTAGTCCGCTCGGGGACTGTGTTTTTCGAGATACTCCCAAAAGGTGCAAACAAAGGCAGCGGCTTCAAAAAAATGCTCGAGCTTGCGGAAATTCGCGACCGCTACATAGTCGCAGCGGGAGATTTCATGAACGACCTTGAGATGATTGAAATGGCGGATTTGGGCGTGGCGGTGAGCAACGCCGAGCAGTGCGTGAAACTCGCCGCAAAGCTTATCGTCTGCGATAATAATTCGGGCGCGGTGCGGGACATTGTTGGGTATTTGAAGGGGAGATAATGCGGGGGGCGAGGGGCAGTAGGCGGTGAACAGGCGCAA
>WRMK01000066.1 GCA_009777155.1 Oscillospiraceae bacterium | reverse complement strand
GTCCGCACGACCGTGTATACCCACGGCAACGCCGAAAGTCCGCACAACCGTGCATATCCACGGCAACGCCGAAAGTCCGCACAACCGTGCATACCCACGGCAACGCCGAAAGTCCGCACAACCGTGCATACCCACGGCAACGCCGAAAGTCCGCACAACCGTGCATACCCACGGCAACGCCGAAGACCCGCACGACCGTGCATACCCACGGCAACGCCGAAAGTCCGCACAACCGTGCATATCCACGGCAACGCCGAAAACCCACGGGCGCACCGTGTAAACATGCGGGCGAACGGAGTTCGCCCCTACACCGAAAAAATATACAGGCAACATGAAAATTTACGGACGACCGGGACGGTCGCCCCTACACTGAAAAAACATACAAACAACATGAAAATTACAAACAACCGAAAGGCCTTTCACATGATAAAATTCACACCACCCCAAGAAAACCTACTCAATAAAATGAGCAGTTTCATGCTTGAATACAACAGGCAGGTCAATCTGACCGCTATCAAAGACCCCTCGCAAGTTTGGGAAAAGCACTTTATTGACAGCGTTTACCCGCTTATTTTGCACGAGATACCGCAGGGCGCAAGCGTCATAGATGTCGGGACGGGCGCGGGTTTTCCGGGGGTTGTGTGGAAGATTTACCGCCCCGATTTGGGGGTTACGCTGCTTGACAGTCTTCGCAAGCGGGTGGATTATCTGCGGCTGTTGCAAGCGGAGTTGGGGCTGGATTACAGCGCGATTCATGGGCGCAGTGAGGAGCTTGCGTTGCGGGTTGAACACCGTGGGAGGTACGATGTTGCGGTGTCGCGGGCGGTTGCGAATTTACCCGCTTTGTGCGAATTTTGCTTGCCTTTTGTGAAACTTGGCGGGGTGTTTTTGGCGATGAAAGGGCCGGAAAGCGAGGCGGCTGATAACGCGCTGAAACTTTTGGGCGGGGCTGTGGAGCGGGCGGAGGATTACGCTTTGCCACAGGGCGATAAGCGGCGGTTGCTTGTGATACGCAAGGTCGCCGAAACGCCGCCGGAATTTCCACGGCGGCGGGTGAATATTGGGAAGAAGCCGTTGTAGGGGGGTTAAAAAAAGCCTTGACATTTGATGGCAGATGTGATATTATATATGCAAGGAGTTGATAAGGTGAAACGTTCGGAAGTTATATTAAAAAAGCAACCAATCAAATATCTTTCCAAGGTTGACAGTATCACGTACAAGAAACTTCGCAAGGCGTTAGACGATTTAGAAGTTTGGAAAGGCGACATAATAAAGCTTAGGAGCGGTGGGGTTTATAGGTTGAAAATTCCGCAGTATAGATTTATATTTACATACGACAGTGGAATAAATGTTATTTCGGTAGAAGAAATTAATACAAGAACCAATATTAATTACAGGAGGTACATGCAATGAACAGCATTGAAAAAAGATTTAAGAGCATACCAACAGCCGAACCCGACGAATGGGACTTAAAAATGTTAGCGGACATCGAAGCCAACCCGGACAACAGCAAAGGCATCACGTTGAAACAAATGGACGAATTAAGGGCGCGCAGTGACGCACGGAAGAATTACAGCGGCAAAATATCCGTGCGAGTGCCGAAGGATTTGCACCGCGAATTAATGGAGAGTGCGAAAGAAAACGGCGTAAGCCTTAACCAGTTTATCGTCTACAAATTGGCAAGATAATTAAAAGCCGACTCCCAAGAGTCGGCTTTTATATTCACTCATACTTATTAACAATCCTACTCTCAACCGCCCCCGTGCCAACATCAACAAACCGCACCCACAGCGAGACCTTATTCTCGCTGTCGAGCGAATCCCAGATGAGACTTGCGAAGTCGTCGATGTTGCCGCTGATTTCAATCGGTACAGGTTCGCCCTCGAAACTGGGGAGCGGCAAGTTGTCAGGCTTGCCGCCCGGGTCAGTCGTCGCTTTATAGGTGTGAATGAACCGCCCTGTGCCGCTTTTGGGATTGTTGTAGGCGAAGGTGTACCGCAGACAAGACGGATTGTTGCCACTGCTTATTGTTGCACAGTCGCACTTCAAAATCGACATCGCGTAATTGAAACTGTTGTCTGCCGAATTTGAAAAGTGCAGTATTCCCGAAATGCGCGGGGTGAAATTCGGGCGGTCGGGTTCGTACTCGCGGGTACGGAGCGACTGCTCGAATGTTTGTTGCTTGTCCATTAACTCCGCAATGGTGTCGGTTTGGTCGCCGTTTGTGACGATTAACTTACTGCCCAGCACCCGCACTGCGTTGTAGATTACCAGCGAGGGGTCGCTCATTTTGCTCTCGTCAAAGGCTTTTGTGCTGATTCCCGCGAATTCGTTCTCGACAAACACGCGATTGCGGCTGTTCTCGCTTCTGCCCATGATGAAATACGCGGCGACTGCTTTGCCGTCGGGGCTTTTGCCGAGGATTATTCCGCGGCCGGGGTAGGGGTTGGATTTTAGGATTTCGCTGATGTTTTTCATGGTTTTGCTCCTTTCGATTAATGCAGAAATAATAATGCAGAATGCAGAAATGGTGTGGTTTTTCGGCGGGTTCGGGAATTTTACTGTTGTTTGTGATGGATTTCAACGTAGGGGCGAACTGCGTTCGCCCGTGGGATTTTCGCGGTTGTGCGGTATTTCCCGCCGTTCGTAAATTTTATTGTAGGGAACGGTTCTTAACCGTTCCGTTTTATAAGGTCGTGCAGACTTGCGGAACGGTTACGAACCGTTCCCTACATAACACCGCGCCATGTTTCGGGGGATTCGGCGGGTTCGGGAATTTTTCTGTTGTTTGTAATGGATTTCAACGTAGGGGCGAACTGCGTTCGCCCGTGGGTTCACACGCCCGTGATATTTAACGGACGACCGGGGGCGGTCGTCCCTACGGTTGATGTTTCGGGGTTTTCGGCGGTTGCGGGGAATTTGCAGACATGCAACACCGCGCCAATTGTCCATTGTCAATTATCCATTGTCCATTGTCAACCAAACACCCGCAACTGCGGAAAACCCTCATCAGGCACAAACCAAACATTGACAAAATCCCAGCCCTCGAAAATCTCGCGGTCTTGCAGGTTGAGATGGTTCAGCGATAAAGGCTCGCCTTGGGCGTTTTCGCCTGTGAAATTTACGCCTTTGTCGGCGTAGAAGTGGAAAAAGCTGCTCTCGATGATTCCGTATTGACTGCCTGCAAAGCCGATTCTTAGCGGATTGTTTAGGGAATTGTCGCCTAAATCGCCGCTCAATGAATACCCCGACGAATAGCAGTTGGTGATTACGCTGTTGTTGGACAAGTAGCCGATAAACCCGCCGCAGTGCTTTTCTTCTCCGATTGCCGCGAAGACGCTCCCTGTAGAATAGCAGTTGGTGATGTAGCTTGGGGGAGCATCGTCTCTCGAATTATGGTAGAAAGTCTCGCCGACAAGCCCGCCGACCGTGACTACCTCGGAAGCCCCGCCTCGGACACTGCCCGTGGCATAGCTTGTTTCGATTACGCTTCCGGAGAGTGCGCCGATTAGGCCGCCCGCGTATGAATAATAGCCGCCGCCCGCAAAGACGTCCCCGGTTGCGTAGGAGTTTTTGACTACACTCTTAGTTATTTGCCCGACTAAGCCGCCCGCATAATGATGTGTGCCGTTTGTGACGTAAACAAATCCGGTTGCGTGGCAATTATCGACCGTTGCACCGCGGCCGACATACCCCGCCAATCCACCTGTAAGGCCGTTCGCGCTTACATTGGCTGTGGAATAACTGTTCATTATAATAGTACCATCGTCTTCCGCCGCGCCGATTAACCCCCCTGCAAAAACGTATTGGCTTTTCGGGGCGGTTGCGGTTATGCTTCCCTCGGCGTAGCAGTTGTCGATTACGGTGTTGCTTGTGACGAGGCCGACTAAGCCGCCCGCTAATAGCAGAGTGTCACTGCTTTGCAGGGTCGAGTCGATTTTGGCGTGGCTGTTTCGCACCATGCTGTTATTATCTGCCGCGCCGAGCAGGCCGCCGAACCTTGTAACCACATCGACACCGGACTTATACTCAATACTAAGTTCGGCCGAGCAGTTTGTCACGCGGGAATTACGCAGGTCGCCGATTAGGCCGCCCACGCTGGTTGAGTACTCGGTGTCGTTTGTGCTGAGTTCCTTAGCTGTACCGTGGCAATCGGTGACAACGCTGTATCGGACATCGCCGCCGAGCGCGCCGACTGCGTTTCTGCCGACAAGACTTGTCGCTTCTACCCGCAGATTATGCACCTCGCCGTCGGTTATGCTCCCGAAAAAGCCGACCGAAAATTCGGCAGGGCGATTGACCCATACGCCTTTGATAACATGGCCGTTGCCGTCGAACACGCCGCTGAACGGCGCACCGGCGTACGAGCCGAGCATCAGCCAACCCGCGCCTTTGTTGTACCCTGCGCCATTCGGCGAGAGATACTCGGTCATGTCGATGTCGTTCATCAGCAGGAAATATACCTCGAAAAACCGCGCGCCGTCTTGTATTTTCAGGGCGATTTCATCCAAATCCTCGACCGTGTAAATCCGATACGGCTCAAAGACCGTGCCGTCGCCGTCCAAGTCTAACAGGACGATTGGGTAGCCGAGGTCGTCGTACTCGGGGAGGTTTGGTAAGTAGATGAAGTGGACGAAAAAGAGCGCGACTAAGCTGACGCCGAGGACGCAGAGGAGGGCGATTAGGGTTGGGGTTAGGATTTTTTTGGGGGTTTGAATTTCGTAGGGTTGCATGGTTCACCTTTTTTTGGGGTTGATGTTGTTATGTTTCGGGTAATTATCGGACGCGCAATGCGCGCCCCTACATTTCACACCCATGAAAAATATTGTGGAGTTGTAAATTATTCAGTCGGAAAACCGTCCGCTACGCGGACACCACAATTGTTCATTATTCCTTATTCCTTATTAATTATCGCCTTTACGGCTTTAGGCAAAATCTCCCGTTCCTTCAACATCACACGTTCTTGCAAGCTTTCCGGACTATCGCTGTCCTTGACTTCCACCGTTTCTTGTAGGATAATCGGGCCTTCGTCGCAGCCTTCGGTTACGAAATGGACGGTTGCGCCTGTGAGTTTTGCGCCGCTTGCGAGGACTGCCGCGTGTACCCGCAAGCCGTAGTAGCCCGCGCCGCCGAACGCCGGTAACAACGCGGGGTGGACGTTAATCATGGCGTTTGGGTAGGCTTCAACAAGGCACTTGTCCAAAATCAGCATAAATCCCGCACAGACAACCAAGTCAATCTCGTTCGCTTGAAGAATCCGCAGAATTTCTCGGCTGAACGCCGTTCTGTCGGGCTTGTAAGCCGCCCACTCGACGACTTGGGTTTTAATGCTGTGTTTTGCCGCACGCTCCAAGGCGTAGGCATCGGGTTTTGAGGATATTACAAGGGCGATTGGGATTTCGGCGTCGATTAGGGCTTGTAGGTTGGTGCCGCCGCCGGAGACTAAGACTGCGATGTTTTTCATGATTTCAGGATACCCTTTCGTAGGGACGACCGCCTCGGTCGTCCGTGGATTTCGGCGCGTTTCGGGAAATTTTGCGGACGACCGGGGGCGGTCGTCCCTACGGTTGATGTTGCGGGGGATTTTTCGGTGTGAAAAAATTTTATTGTAGGGAACGGTTCTTAACCGCTCCGTTTTGTATGTCGCGGAAACTTTGCGGAACGGTTATGAACCGTTCCCTACAAAACACCGCGCTGTGTTTCGGGGAATTTGCGGTATTTCGGTGGATTTTGCGGGCGAACACAGTTCGCCCCTACGTTGTGCAATGTTTTTATGTTGTTGAAAATTTTTTCTGTAGGGGCGCGCATTGCGCGTCCGTAAATTCGGCGTTGTTTGCGGTCGGGCATGATTTTCATGCCCGACTGGGCATCGGAAGCCCGACCCTACATGGGTATTTTTTGCCGTTTATAAATTTTATTGGCATTTTAATGCCGGGAACGGTTCTTAACCGTTCCGTTTATAAGGTCGCCGAGACTTGCGGAACGGTTACGAACCGTTCCCTACAAAACACCGCGCCATGTTTCGGGGGATTTTGCGGTTGATGTTTCGTGGAATTTACGCCAATTGTCCATTGTCCATTATCCATTGTCAATTACAACAAAACAATCCCCTCATCCCCCGAAACAACCTCCCCAATACAAAACGCCCTCGCGCCCGCCTGTTCCAGCACCGCGACCGCCTTATCCGCCTCGTCCGCGCCGACTACGCAGGTCATGCCTATGCCCATGTTGAAAGTATTGAACATGTCGCGTTCGGGGATATTGCCTTTCTCTTGTAAGTAGCGGAAAATCGGCGGTATGTGGAACGCGCTTTTGTTGATTTTCGCGGTTGTATTTTCCGGCAAGCAGCGCGGTATGTTCTCGTAGAAGCCGCCGCCTGTAATATTACTGATGCCTTTTACTTGCACTTGTGAAATCAGCTCCAACACAGGGGTAACATAAATTTCTGTCGGGGTTAGGAGTATTTCGCCGAGGGTTTTGTTATACTCGGGGATAATTTCGGAGAGGGAGTCTTTAGTTGTAATGCCGAAAACTTTGCGTATGAGCGAAAAGCCGTTGGAGTGAACCCCGCTTGAAGCCAAGCCGATGATTACATCGCCCTCGACAATATTCGCACCGGTGATGATTTTTTCCTTGTCCGCAATCCCCACGCAGTAACCGGAAATATCGTACTCGTCAACCGGCGTTAAGCCCGGGTGTTCGGCAGTTTCGCCGCCGATTAGGGCACAGCCTGCTTTTACGCAACCGTCTGCAACACCTTTCACGATTGCGGCGGTGCGCTCGGGCAGGTTTTTGCCGCAATTGATATAATCAAGGAAAAACAGCGGCTTTGCACCACAGCAGATTATATCGTTCGCGCACATTGCAACCGCATCTATGCCGATTGTGTCGTGGCGGTCGAGCAGGAACGCCAACTTGAGCTTAGTGCCGACACCGTCTGTGCCGCTGACCAAGACGGGTTCTTTCATGCCGCTAAGATAAGGCGCAAGATTAAAAAGCCCGCCGAAGCCGCCGATGCTCTCCATGACGCCGCGAACACCCTTGTGTGTCCGCTCGACATCGCCCCGCATTAACTTCACGCTCTCATAACCCGCAACAACGTCAACCCCTGCCGACTTGTAGCTTTCGGAATGACTATTCTTCATAATTTCCCCCCCCGTAATTAATGCAGAAATAAGAATGCAGAATGCAGAAATAAGCGACATACAAAGCTTATTTCCGACGGAAAACGACTTGGTATCCGTTGATAAAACTTGAAAATTAAATTATTTCTGCATTCTGCATTCTTATTTCTGCATTATTTTTCGTTTCTGCATTTTGCATTATCATTTCTGCATTATTTATTGTGTAAGTTTCAAATCAAATTTATCCGACGGCAATTCATCCGGCACATCCATGGGATATTTCCCGGAAAAACACCCCGCGCAAAAGCCGCAGTCTGCGTTTGCGGCGACCTTTTCAAGATGTTCTATGCTCAAGTACCCGAGCGAGTCCGCGCCGATTTCTTCGCGGATTTCTTCGAGGGTTTTGCTGTTTGCAATTAGCGAGGCGCGGCTGTCGATGTCTGCGCCGAAGTAGCAGGGGTGACGGAAGGGCGGCGATGAAAGCCTTACGTGAACCTCCTTTGCGCCCGCTTCACGGAGCATTTTTATGATAATGCGGGTAGTCGTTCCTCTGACAATGCTGTCGTCGATTACGACTACTCGCTTGCCGCTTATGACCGACTCGACCGCGCTAAGTTTGATTTTAACGGTAGTTTCGCGCATTTCCTGTGTCGGCTGAATGAAGGTTCTGCCGACATAGCGGTTTTTTGTCAAGCCCATGCCGTAGGGTATGCCCGAACGCCGCGCATAGCCGAGTGCGGCGTCGATTGCGCTGTCGGGTACGCCGATTACGACGTCGGCATTCACGGGGTGTTCCTCCGCCAAAAACTCGCCCGCTTTGACCCGCGCCTCATGCACCGATTGCCCCTCGATTACGCTGTCTAACCGTGCAAAATAGACGTACTCAAACACGCAGAGTGAACCCTTGCCGCCGCAATGTGTTTTAATGCTTGTGATACCGCTGTTGCGGATTACGACAATCTCGCCCGGCTCTATATCCCGCACAAACTCCGCGCCGACCGCGTTCAGGGCGCAACTTTCGCTGGCGATTACGTAGCCTGCTTCGTTCGGTAACACTCCGATACAGAGCGGGCGGATTCCGTGGGGGTCACGCGCCGCGATTAGTTTTTTCGGCGACATAATCACCGCCGAGTATGCCCCTTGCAGCTTGAACATCGCCTTTTCGAGCGACTGCTCAATTGAATCGCAGGTTAGCCGCTGTTCGGTAATTGTGTAGGCGATGACTTCCGCGTCGTTGTTCGACTGGAAAATCGCGCCTTTGAGTTCGTAGTCTTCCTTTAGTTTTGTTGAATTAATTAGGTTTCCGTTGAATGCTAACGCCATAGGGCCTTTCATGTGCCGTACCACCAAGGGCTGAACGTCGCGGCGGGCGGTCTTCCCGCGCATTGAATAGCGGACATGCCCGATGGCGATTTTGCCGCCGTTGAGCCGCTCGATGGCTTCCTTGTCGAAGACCTCGTTGACAAGGCCGTTGCCGCATTTGTAGTTGATAATCCCTCTGTCGTTGACCGCTATCCCGCAACTTTCCTGACCTCTGTGTTGGAGCGCGTAGAGCGCGGTATAGGTAAATCGCGTAACGTCCGAATTTTCCTTGGTATGTATGCCGAAAACGCCACATTCCTCGTTTATTTTGTCAAACATTTCTCTTTCACCTTTCTCTATCTTTATCCTACAACGTCCGCTAATTTCATTGTCCCATATATTAATTTTACAATATTTTGCAGGATATTTCAAGCAAAAATCCAAACTTAAAAATAAAATGCCATAATAGCAGAATTTTTTTGAAAAACATCGGCGGTTTTTGGCGAATTTTACAATATAGTCGGTCGGTTTAAGAATGGGCGAAGGATTTGCGAGGATTTTTGTCGTCATACAAGGCAAAATTTTTCGTAATGCTTTGTGCATTGCGGAAAATTTTAACGCAGTATGGCGGCAAAAAGACCGCAAAGACAAGCCTATTCTTAAACCGACCGACTATCAACGATATAGTTTGCCTATTGACATGTAATCCTTTTTGTGGTAAGATGTTATTCGTAGGTGACGAACAATTGACAATTGACGGTTGACAATTGACAATTTGCGGGCGACGAACAATTGACAATTGACAGTTGACAATTGACAATTTGCGGGCAATCCGAAACGTGGCGCGGTGTTATGTAGGGAACGGTTCGTAACCGTTCCGCCCTGTAAATCGCACGGCTTTGCAAACGGAACGGTTAAGAACCGTTCCGCCCTGTAAATCGCACGGCTTTGCAAACGGAACGGTTAAAAGCCGCAAAACCATACGGAACGGTTATGAACCGTTCCCTACAATAAAATTTACAGACAACAGCGAAATCTGCCCACACCCGCAAAAATTAAATCATTTCTGCATTCTGCATTATTATTTCTGCATTAATTAAAGGATTATGGTATGGATAAGTTTAACGAAAAAGTCGAAAATTACAAAGGCCTATCCTCGGACGATGCGGCGAACCGCCTTGAAATGTACGGGTACAACGGCGATTCGCGCGGGCTTGAGACCGATGGCGACTTTAGCATTATGGGAGTGCTGATGTCGCTTAGGTTCGTCATGATGTGCCTTGCCGCGTTGACCTTGCTGATTTCGGGGCGGACGGGCGAGGGCTTTGTTATGCTGTTGCTTGGTGTGGTTTATTCTGCTACCGAGGTTTTCAAGGGGCTTAGGAGCCGCGACGGGTTCTATGAGCTTAAACGCATTTCGAGTATCCGCTTTAGGGTGATACGCGACGGGGCGGTGGCGTTAATGCGCCGTGAGTATATAGTGCCCGACGATATTATTATATTGCAAGAGGGCGAGAGCGTCCCTGCCGATGCTCACTTGCTTGAAGCCAAGAATCTTACGGTGGACGAAAGTTTATTCACAAACGACCACGACCCCGCGACGAAACGCCCCGGTATGGACAGCAAGAACGAGCTGAAACAGACTTGTCTCTATAAAGGCACTTGGATTTTGAGCGGTGAGGCAGTCGCGAGGGTCATTGCGACCGGCATTGATACTAAGAAATGCCGCGATTTTGGCGAAGTACCCGAGAAAAAAGCCTATACGACCGAGATTGAAACGGCGGCAAAGCGAATCGTGCCTGTTGCGTATATTACGGCGGCGGTGGTTTTTGCAGCGTATTTCTTGATTACTGTGTTCACGCGGGAGAGCCGCAGTTTTGGGGACTTGGCGGTTAATTCATTACTACCTGCGTTCGGGTTCGCGCTGTGTCTTGTACCTGCGGAGATTCCGCGGCTTATCCGTTCCCATTACTTGTTTGGGGCGTTTTCGCTGTTGAAACGCAATTGTGTGGTCAAAGACCTTGGCGCGGTGGAGAATCTTTCGTCGATTACTGCGCTGTGTGTGGACAAAACCGGGATTATCACCAAAAGCCATACCAATCCTGTGGACGAGTTTACCACCGACCCCGAGGCATTGTCGAAGATTGCAGTGCTGACTTGTGAGACGAGTATACAGAGCAATATGTCGGACGCATCTGCGCTTGATAGGGCGATAATTCTCGGCGCGACTTTCAAGGGGGTGGACGTGCGGGCTTTGCACGAGAATGAGTTGATTTGCCGTTATCCCTTTTCGGACGATACGAAAATCGGCGGCAACCTGTGGAATATCAACGGCTCGCTGTTGCTGTGTATCAAGGGCGCGCCCGAAAACGTCTTGTCCAAGTGCGATGTGCCGCCCGATTATCTGTTCTCGGCACAGCAAAAACAGCAGAAGTATGCAGAGCAGGGGCATAGGGTAATCGCGGTTGCCTATGCGAGGGTTGATGAAGACGGCGCGATTCCCGAGTCGGTCTTTGAGGCGGTTTATACTTTTGTGGGGCTTGCCGCGTTCGAGAATCGCACACGGGATAGTGCGCCCGCCGCCGTGCGGAGTTGCTATCGTGCGGGCGTGAAAGTAATCATGACTACGGGCGAGAGTGAAAAGGCATCTTTGACGATTGCAAAGAAAATCGGGCTGAGTGATGCCAAGGCGATGACGGGTGACGAATTGCGGGAGAGCATGTTCTTGACCGAAAAGCCGTCGGTGTCGGATATAAACGTCTTCGCACGGATAACCGCCGACCAGAAGCCGTATATAGTTAATTTGCTACGTGCCGAGGGCGAACGTGTGGCGGTGACGGGTATCGGTACAGGCGATATTGAGGCCATGCAGAGCGCGAATGTGGGGGTGGCGTTGACACAGGAGACGTCGGGGGCGGCAAAGGAAGCTTGCGGGCTTGTCTTGTCCGACTACGACTTTAATTCGGTGGTGGATGCCTTGAAAGAGACACGGCAGATTCACTACAATATCAAGCAGACAATCGGCATGGGAATCTGCGCTTTTGTAGCCATGGTGATGTTTGCAATATTTTGCTTGTTTTCGGGCGGGGCATATCAAGTATACTCGATGTCGCCAATTGTAGTAACACTGCCCGCCGTGTTGCTTCTGCCGTTGTTGTCGCTTGCATTTTTCGGCAATCGGGCAGACGTGAAAGGGTTTATGTCGGCTTCGGACTTTGTCGGGCGGCGGGCTTTGGATAAGAAGTTTTTGATACGTGCGGTGACGCAGGGGTTGTGTGTGGCGTTGGCGGTGCTGATAGTACGGCTGCTGCTGCGTGCGCCGTCTCCTCAAGTTTTCAACAGCTACTTTATAGCGGCGTTCACGGGCGGCCTAATCGGCGCGGTCTGGTTTAACTTGTCGGCGAACATACCGTTCCACAAGCTGTTCTCCCCGAAAAAGCCGCCGTTTATCATTACGGCAATCGCGCTGTTATTGGTATTTCTGCTGACCTACATACCGCATGTGAATGCCGCGTTCGGGCTGACGGCGGTGAATTTCTTCGGGTTTATGGGGGCGGTGGTTTTTGGGGTTGGGTTGCAGTTTTGGAGTGAAATCCCTAAAATTCGGGATAATTAATCTGAAACGCGGCGAAAACCCACGGGCTAAAACAGATCCCCCCCCCACTGAAAAAAAAAACAAAAAACAAAAAAAAATACACACCCCTACAGAAAAAAAAT
>WRMK01000065.1 GCA_009777155.1 Oscillospiraceae bacterium | reverse complement strand
ATGCTCTTGACGGGTAGCGACAAGAACGGCGGGACGTATACTGCGTCATGGAGCGGCACACATAACGTCCTGTTCCGTTCGGGGCAGAAATTCTCGACGACTTCGGGCGGGACTATCGGCAATCCTACAGTACCCGCGAAAAACCACGCGGAAATCGGCGATATTTCATTCGACTTCGATTTTACTTGGAACACGAGCGACGGCGCGGCGTATGTCGCGGTGTATGGCTGGGCGTTTTACGCGCCGGGGAGCGCACCGCAAAACTTCTCAAACCAAATCGAGTATTACATACTCACAGACCGCAAAAGTTACAATCCGGGTTCTGCCGGAACAAAGCAAGGCGAAGCGAGTATTAACGGCATTATGTACGATTTTTATGTCTCTGACAGAATCGGGCAACCCATGCTGACAGGCAACGGAAACTTTAAGCAATACTGGAGTATACCTCGCACAAACCGACAACAAGGCGAAATTGACGTGTCGGCGCACTTTAAGGCGTGGGAAGATGCAGGTATGAAGATGGACGGCGCGTTGTACGAGGCGGCGTTTAAGGTCGAGTCGTGGGCGAATTGCACGAGCGGTCACTCGAGTGCAAATCAGCACACTAACGCTTGCACCTACCCCTCCTCCGGCACTGCGACTATTAACAAAAACATCATGACAATCACCGAACCGAGCGACAAAGTCGGCGATAAGTTTACCGTGGGCGATTTTGACTACGAAATTCTCACGCTTGCAAACGGCGCAAACGGCACAGCCGCGTTCCTCGGCAAGAGCGATTTCGCGAGGACAACTGCGATTATTCCCGCGAGTGTGACATCGCCGAGGGGTAAGGTTTACAGCGTCACGGAAATAGGACTTTCGGCGTTTGCTAATAAAACCGCCCTTGCAACTGTAACAATTCCCGATAGTGTAACAAGTATAGGCAACTTCGCATTTGCAAAGACTACTCTTACCACGGTAACTCTGCCCGCAAATCTCAAATCCATAGGGGCGCATGCGTTTGATTCTGTGCCTGTTACAAAAATTGTAATCCCTGCAAGCGTAAATAGTATAGGCGAAGCCGCTTTTCTGCAAACTAATCTTGCCGAAGTTACTTTCAGCGGACTTATTCCGCCGACTTTCGGAAGCGGAATCGGCTCTGACAACGTCTTCGGCGGTTCAACCGACTTGACGACTATCTACGTCCCTGTCGGCTCGAAAGCGGCTTATTCGGCGATTTCGCAGTTGAGCAGTTATGACATTGTCGAGTACTGCCCGACTAATTGCGGCTTGTCCACTTGCCCGGTCTGCACACCGCCCGGCCCGCCCACAGGTATCCCCACAGTCGCGGGCTTTGCGGCGGCGGCTGTAGTGTTTATCGGTGTTTCGGCGGTGTTGGTAGTTGTGCTTATCAAACGCAAGAGACTGCAAAATTAAATGGCTTTTGGGAATTTAACCCGCGAAATATCTCTGTTGCTGTCCTATGATTTCATGCGGTATGCGTTTGTTACGGGCGCGCTGATTTCGCTGTCGGCGTCACTGCTTGGCGTGAACTTAGTCCTAAAAAGATACTCCATGATAGGCGACGGGCTGGCGCATGTGGGATTCGGCGCGTTCGCGCTGACCGCCGCGATTGCACCATTGCCTACATGGGCGGCAATTCCGATTGTCGGGATTGCCGCAATCTTGCTTTTGCGATTGGGGAACAGCGGCAGAATCAAGGGCGACGCGCTGATAGCCGTTGTCTCGCTCGGCTCACTTGCGGGCGGGCTGATTTTGATGAACATTTTCAACGTCCAAAACGATTTGAGCCGCTACATGTTCGGGAGCATTTTCGCGCTTGAAAAAGGCGATGTTGCAATGAGTATTGTAGCTTGCACTACGATAATTTTGCTGTATATTATTTTTTACAACAAGATTTTTCTGATAAGTTTTGATGAGGATTTCGCAAGGGCTGTCGGGGTTAATATCTCGCTTTATAATACAATGCTTGCGGTGTTGACGGCGGTTGTAATCGTTGTCGGCATGCGGTTAATGGGCGCGTTGTTAATTTCGGGCTTGGTAATTTTCCCGCCGCTGTCGGCGATGAGAATCGCGGGGAAATTCAAAGCGACTGTCTTCCTTTCGGCGGCAATTTCAGTCGTCTGCTTCACGGCGGGGCTGATTCTAACCTACTATTTTTCACTGCCGCCGGGGGCGTGTATAGTTGCGGTGAATTTGGGGGTTTTGGTTTTACTGGCGGTTTTTGGGAGGTTTGGTCGGCGGTAGGTCTACGGGTACTGCGGGGGGCGGTAGGTCTATGGGTACTGCGGCGGGCGGTAGGGGTATGGGGGTCTATGTCTGCGCCACCTCAAAGAATCGCACGCCCGCGTTCTACGCTTGATAAAATCTAACCTTCTCGAGCCGAACCGTTAGTAAGTAGCAGATGCCCATTTGCGAGTGTAAACTTGTCAAGTAGATGAAACCTGTCAAGTCGTGAACTTGTAAGTTTGCAATCGAGAAAGTGGAGTCTGAACAGCCTGTGTGGCGGGCTGGCGATTCTTTGAGGTGGCGCAGACATAGACCCCCATACCCCTACCGCCCTATTCACAACTGCAAACTTACATTAAAAATTAGAAAATTAGAAAAATTAGAAAATTAAATACAACCCAAAACAGCAAAAATTTTCAACGACATATAAATATCATTGAACGTAGGGGCGAACTGTGTTCGCCCGCATGTTAGCAGATACTGCAAACCAATACAAAATCACAGGAAGGTACTAAAAATGAGAGAACTCGCGAAAACTTACTCCCCGAAAGATTTTGAGGAGCGAATTTACAAAAATTGGGAGGAAAATGGTTACTTTCGAGCCGATGTTAATTCGGAAAAAGAACCGTATACGATTGTGATTCCGCCGCCTAACGTGACGGGAATTTTGCATATAGGTCACGCGCTAAATAACACTTATCAGGACATTTTAATTCGCTGGAAACGTATGTGCGGGTACGAAGTTTTGTGGCTGCCCGGGACTGACCACGCCTCGATTTCCACCGAGGCGCGGGTGGTTGCACACTTGAAAAAACAAGGTGTAACTAAAAAGGATTTGGGGCGGGACGGATTCCTTGAAAAATCGTGGGAGTGGACCCGCGAATATGGCGGGACGATTATTAGTCAGCTGAAGAAATTGGGTTCAAGTTGCGACTGGGAACGTGAGCGTTTTACAATGGACGAAGGCTGCTCAAAAGCAGTCATGGACGTGTTTTTGAAGCTTTACAAGGACGGCAAAGCCTACCGCGGGCTTCGCATTGTCAACTGGTGCCCCGAGTGTCAAACTTCGATTTCCGATATCGAGTGCGATTATGAGGAAAAGAACGGTAACTTTTGGCACATAAAATACCCGCTGAGTGACAATTCCGAGTTCATCGAAATTGCAACTACACGCCCCGAAACTATGCTTGGTGACACTGCGGTTGCGGTAAATCCCGACGACGAAAGGTATAAAAATCTTATCGGAAAAACCGTCATTTTGCCTTTAGTAGAGCGGGAAATTCCAATCATAGCCGACGATTATGTCGAGAAAGATTTCGGCACGGGAATTGTAAAAATAACGCCCGCGCACGACCCGAATGACTTTGAAGTCGGACTGCGCCATGACCTACCGGTAGTTAACGTAATGGACGAAAAAGCGGTGATAAATAACAACGGCGGGAAGTACTGCGGCATGGGGCGTTATGAGGCGCGAAAGGCGATTGTAGCTGACCTTGAGGTGGCCGGGCTGTTGGTAAAAGTTGAAGAACATGTGCATAATGTGGGCAGTTGTGCGCGGTGCAATACGGTGATTGAACCGTGGGCAAGTGTGCAGTGGTTTGTCAAGATGCAGGAACTTGCCGCGCCCGCTATTGAAGCGGTAAAAAGCGGGAAAATTAAGTTTATACCGCGGCGTTTTGAGAATAATTATCTCGCGTGGATGGAAAATGTGCGGGATTGGTGCATATCGCGGCAGCTTTGGTGGGGGCACAGAATCCCCGTCTACTACTGCGAAAATGCCGATTGCGGGTATTTTACGGCGCATGAAAATGAAGTACTAACTTGTGAAAAATGCGGCACGAAAATGAGACAAGATGAGGACACTTTTGACACTTGGTTCAGCTCGGCATTATGGCCGTTTTCGACACTCGGCTGGCCCGATGAAACTGCGGATTTCAAGCGGTTTTTCCCCACTCAAACGCTCGTAACCGCGCCCGAAATTATCTTTCACTGGGTTGCGCGAATGATATTTTCGTCACTTGAATACACAGGCGAAATTCCCTTTGATACCGTGCTTTTCAACGGTATTGTGCGCGATAATTTGGGCAGGAAAATGAGCAAATCGTTAGACAATGGCGTTGACCCGCTCGAAATTATTGACAAGTACGGCGCGGACGCACTGCGTTTCATGTTAGTTTCGGGCAACGCGCCCGGCAACGACATGCGCTGGAATGAGGATAAAATCACGGCTTCACGCAATTTCGCGAATAAATTATGGAACGCTTCACGTTATGTTTTGATGAATTTATCTGACGATTTTTCACAAGAAAATAGTGATATTTTAAGCAGAAACTTGACAATTGAGGACAAGTGGATTTTGTCAAGTTACAACAAACTTGTCAAAGACGCAACTAATAATTTAGAGGCGTTTGAGCTTGGTGTCGCGGTCGGAAATATACAAGATTTTATTTGGAATATCTACTGTGATTGGTACATCGAACTTACAAAACCGCGGATTGCGGCAGGTGGCGAAAACGCGCTCACAGCGCAGATAATTCTCGTTTTTGTAATGCGCGGAATGTTGAAACTTTTGCATCCTTTTATGCCATTTATCACCGAAGAAATTTGGGGTGCAATCCCCGGTTCTGACAAGGCAATAATGATGTCAAGTTGGGAAGTTTACAGTGAAAATTTGAACTTCAAAAAAGAATCCGAGGACTTCCAAAAAATCATCAACGCAATTTCTGCAATCCGCACAAAACGCGCCGAATTAAATGTCCCGCCGAGCAAGAAAGTTATGCTCGAAATTGAAACTTCTGCGGGTAATTTTCAACTGTTTGAAAATTGCACGGCTTTCTTTGAAAAGTTAGCATCTGCTTCCGGAATTTCACTTGTTGAAAAGGCGCAAAACAGCGAAGGTAAAGCGGTCGCGGTTACAGACACAGCGCGGATTTTCATGCCTATGGGCGAACTCGTTGACCTCGAAAAAGAACGCGCAAGACTTGAAAAGGAACTTGCACTTGCAAAGTCTGATATTGACTTTGTAAAGAAGCAACTTGACAACGAAAAATTCGTCGCGAAAGCACCGAAAGAGCAGGTCGAAAAAGCGCGTGAAAAATTGCAGAAAGCGGAAGAAAAAGCCGAGAAAATTAGAGCCTCACTCGGCGAATTGTAAGTGTAAATTTTGCAGGAGAAATACCAATGAACCTCAAAGAAACGTTAAGTATTTTATGCGAACCGGTGGGCGTTGCGGGGTGTGAATTTCCCGCTTCCAATGCGGCACGAGAGCTACTTTTGAAGTATGCTCCGAACGCTGAAGTTGACAAATTCGGTAACGTCGTCGGGACTATAATGTTCGACGAAAACTTGCCGGTTTTATTGCTCGACGCGCACATTGATGAAATTGGAATGATTGTCAACTTTATAGACGAAAACGGGTTCTTGAAAGTCAGCGGAGCGGGCGGAATTGACACCCGCGGTTTACCCGCGCAAATGGTCACTGTATGGGGGAAAAAGCCCGTCAAGGGCGTGGTTTGCGCGCTTCCGCCGCACGTCAAAAAAGACGAGGGCAAGGCCTTAAATGCAGATGAAATTTCAATCGACTGCGGCTTTACAAAAGAGTCTGCACAAGAGTTAATTTCGCTCGGGGATGTAGTTACAATTGATGCAGAATTTGCGGAATTACAGGGCGGAAAAGTTACATCGCGCGCCCTTGACGACCGAGCCGGAGTGGCGGCAATTCTTTACGCTTTGGACTTAATAAAAACGAGAAAAGTTAACTTTAATCTCGCAATTTTATTTTCGGCACAAGAAGAATTAGGCTGTCGTGGTGCGGTTATTTCAGCTTTTAATATCGCGCCGAATTTGTCAATTTCCGTTGATGTAAGTTACGGAAATTACCCCGGTTCGCCGGAAAATAAAACTTGGAAATTGGGCGCAGGTGTCATGGTTGGAAACTCGCCCGTACTTGACAAAACTTTGTACAGTAAGTTAGTAAATATTGCAAAAAATAAAAATATTCCGTGTCAAGTTGAAGTCATGGGCGGGAAAACAGGCACAACTGCCGATGTAATTTCGATAGCGCGAACGGGCGTGAAATGCGGGTTGCTGTCGATTCCGCTGCGAAATATGCACACTGCGGCGGAGTTAGTTCAGCTAAGTGATATTGAAGCAACCGGTAAATTAATTTCGGAGTTTATAATGGGGGAAATTGTATGAAAAATATTGTCAAGTTTCTCGAAAATTTAAGCGCGATAAACTCTGTTTCAGGTGACGAAAACGCCGTCCGTGACTATATAAAATCAATACTTTCTAATTCATCTAATTCAAGTTGCGAGATTGAAAGTGATAATTTAGGAAACTTAATTATCTTCAAAAAAGGTGCGAAAAAACCTAAAAATAAAGTAATGATTTCGGCGCATATGGACGAAGTCGGCTTTGTTGTACAAGGTATAAATCCCGACGGTTTTGTGTCACTAACTGCGGTCGGTGGGATTTCCGACACTGTTGTTTACGGGCGGCAAATCCGCTTCAAAAGCGGGATTACAGGCGTCATCGGCGGAAAACCCGTGCATCAACTTGACAAAAATGAAAAGGAAAAACAACCGAAACTTTCTTCCCTTTTTGCCGACATCGGCGCGACTTCAAAAGAAGACGCCGAGAAATTTATAAGCCTCGGTGAACCCGCTTATTTTGTCGGAAACTTTACAGATTTCGGCAGTGACTTAATCGCGGGAAAAGCGCTTGACGACAGGCTCGGCTGTGCAATTTTACTTGACATGATTTTGTCTGAACTTGAATACGACATGCACTTCGTTTTCACCGCTCAAGAGGAGGTCGGTGCGCGTGGCGGCGGTGTTGCGGCGTTTACTGTTAAGCCTGATTTCGCGCTCGTAATCGAGGCGACAACCGCCTGCGACATACCCGGAATTGACGGTCACGAGCAAGTGTGCAAATTGGGCGGCGGGGCGGTCGTTCCTTTCATGGATACGGGCGCGGTTTACGACCGCGAATTGTATAGTTTGTGCTTCAAAATTGCCGCCGAAAACGGCCTGAAATGTCAGACAAAAACTAAAATTGCGGGCGGAAATGACAGCTCAACTATACACAAATCAGTCGGCGGAATCCGCACCATTTGCTTGTCCTCGCCGTGCAGATATTTGCACTCGCCGAACTGCGTTATTAGTAAAAATGACTTCGCGCAGTTACGAGTTTTCGCTGAAATTATGGCGAATAAAATCGCGGAATTGTAGTATTAATTTAAGGTGAAAAATGACATTTAATTTCGATGAAAAGTTAATAAAAATCGCCGAAAAAGCCGAGGAATTAACCAAAGAAAAATTCGCCGAAATCCGCGAAATCGCAAGGATTAACGGCGAAAAAGTCCTGCGCGCTTTTGTCCAAAATAACGTCGGCACATCTCACCTCGGCGGCACCGACGGCTACGGTTACAACGACGTCGGCAGGGAGAAAACCGACGAGGTTTTTGCGGCTGTTTTCGGCTCCCGGACTGCGATTGCGCGGCACAATTTCATCAGCGGAACCCACGCAATTTCTACTGCGCTTTTCGCGGTTTTGCGCCCGACTGATTTATTACTTTCGCTGACGGGAAGCCCTTACGATACGCTGAAAGGCGTGATTACAGCCGACTGCGGCGGTTCGCTGAAAGAGTTTGGAATTAGATACGCCGAGCTTCCTTTCGGCAGTAATTTACATGACAAATTAGACTTAATAAAAGCTTGCAAAGTCGCTTATATTCAGCGTTCGCGCGGGTATACCTTGCGGCAATCTTTGAGTGTAGATGAGATTCGCAACTTGACAAAAACCGTAAAAACTATCAACAAAAACGCAATCGTTATTGTCGATAATTGTTACGGTGAGTTTTGCGAAACTGCCGAGCCGTGCAGTGACTATTCAGATAGCGCGGATTTGATAATCGGCAGTCTAATTAAAAACCCCGGCGGCGGAATTGCGCGCACCGGGGGTTATATTGCGGGGGTGAGAAACTTGACAAACCTGTGCGCCGAGCGGCTTTCGGCGGTTGGAATTGGCGCGGAGGCAGGTTGCACCCTCGGCATGACGCGGGAGATTCTGCTCGGGCTTTTTCTTGCACCCGAAATCACCGCAAACGCGCTCTGTACCACGGTTTTCGCCGCCGCATTGTTTGAATTGCTCGGCTACGAAGTTTTCCCGCGGTACACCGAAAAGCGTGTCGATTTGCCGCTTGCAATTAAGCTCGGGAGTCGCGAAAAACTCATCGCGTTTTGCCGCGGAATACAGGCCGCAAGCCCGATTGACAGCTTCGCCGCGCCCGAGCCGTGGGCGATGCCGGGGTACGACTGCGACGTGATAATGGCGTCGGGTTCGTTCACGATGGGTTCGTCCATCGAAGTCAGTGCTGATGCGCCTTTGCGCGAACCGTACGCCGTCTGGTTGCAAGGCGGGTTGACCTACCCGACAGGGCGGTTAGCGGTGCTAAACGCCGCACAATCAATTATTGTTTGATTGCAACACCACTACCCTTATCCGCACCGCTCTCGGTTAGATTAATCGGCGGTGCGTCTATCTTTGCGGGCTTTTTCGCGAACGGCCTGATGTTAGTTTTCACGAGCGCGGTCTCCAAAACTTTTTCAATATCATCGGCCACCACGAACTTCAAATTATTCTTAATCACATCGTCCAATTCCTCGATGTCGGGCTGATTTTCGGCGGGTATAATCACGGTTTTAATGCCCGTTTTGTAGGCCGCCATCGACTTTTCTTTCAGCCCCCCAATCGGCAGAACCTTGCCGCGAAGTGTAATCTCGCCCGTCATTGCGACGTCGCGCCGTACCGCGATTCCCGACAGCGCGGAAATCAGCGCGGTCGTCACGGTGACACCGGCGGACGGCCCGTTTTTCGGGACTGCGCCCTCGGGTGCGTGAATGTGCAGGTCTTTGTTTTTGTAAAATTCGGGGTCAATTCCGTAGCGCGGCGACAACGTCCGCACAAGGCTGACCGCGATTTTGGACGACTCGGTCATGACCTCGCCGAGCGAACCGGTAATCTCGACCTTGCCCGTGCCTTCCATGACCGCCGCTTCAAGCGGCATCAGCACACCGCCCACCGACGTCCACGCCAAGCCGTTGGTAACGCCGATTTCGTCCTGCTTTGAAAGATGCTCGGCGGTGTATTTTTTCACACCGAGAAAGTCGCCGAGGTTCTTGTCCGTGACCGTCACCGTCACCGATTTCTCGCTTGCGATTAGAATTTTCGCGGCTTTTCTGCAAATTTTTGCAATTCTCTGCTCCAATTTGCGTACGCCCGCCTCACGAGTGTAAAAATCAATGACCGCGTAAACCGCACTATCCTTGATTTTGAGCATGGATGCCTTCTCGCCGTGCTTCTTGAGTTGCTTCGGAATCAGGTGCTTTTTCGCGATATTAAATTTTTCCTCACGTGTATAACTGCCCAGCTCGATGACCTCCATGCGGTCCAAGAGCGGCGGCGGGATTGTATCTGTGGTGTTCGCGGTCGTGACGAACAGCACGCGGCTCAAATCAAGCGGCACGTCGAGGTAGTGGTCGATGAAATTTGTGTTTTGCTCAACGTCCAAAACTTCGAGCATGGCCGAGGACGGGTCGCCTTTGTAGTCACTGCCGAGCTTGTCGATTTCGTCGAGCAGAATCAGCGGGTTCATGGATTTCGCCTGCTTTATGGCGTTGGCAATCCGCCCGGGCATTGCGCCAATATAGGTTTTTCTGTGGCCACGGATTTCGGCTTCGTCGTGGACACCGCCGAGTGAAATACGGGCGTATTTTCTGCCAAGAGCTTTCGCAATCGACTTGCCCACCGAGGTTTTCCCCACCCCGGGCGGCCCGACAAGGCAGATAATCTGGCCTTTCAGGTCGGGGTTGAGTGCGCGGACCGCGATTAGCTCCAAAATCCGCTCTTTCACCTTCGCCAAGCCGTGATGGTCTTTGTTTAAGCCGATTTCGGCCTTGGCTATGTCGGTTTTGTCCTTGGTTTGAATGTTCCACGGCAGGTCGAGGATTATGTCGAGGTAACTGCGAACCACGCCCGACTCTTGCGAGTGCGCCGAAAGCTTGTAAAGCCGCTCTGCCTCTTTGATTAGCTTTTCCTGCGTGTCCTTGTCGAAGCCGATTTTTTCTAATTTCGCTATGTATTCGGCGGCCTCCTCGTTCAAGTCCTCGTCATTGCCGAGCTGTGTTGATAATACTTTGATTTGTTCGCGCAGGTAATACTCGCGTTGGTTTTTGTCGAGCGATTCCCGCACACGTTCATGTATGTCAATCTCGATTTCCATTACATCGGTCTCGTTCTCAAGCACGGTAATCAGCGTTTCTATGCGCTTTTTGAGGCTCCCGATTTCGAGCAGACGTTGCCGGTCTTCGACTTTCAAGAAGACGTTGAAGACGATTTTGTCGAACAGACTTGCCAAATTTTTCTCGGTGACAATGCCCTCGTACAGCTCCGACGGCATTTTCGGCGCCATTGAGCAGTAGTCCTTAAAAGTATCGACCAAAACCCGCAACAGCGCGGTCGCCTCGTCTGCGGGCGGCATGGAATTGCGCGGCTCGATTGCAACCACTTCGCACTCGACGAACGGTTCTATTTGGCTGTACTTCAGGATTCGCGCCTTGCAAAGCCCCTCGACAAGCACCCGCGTGGAATTGTCGGGCGTGCGGAGAATCTGCCTGATTTCGGCGATAACGCCGATTTTATATATCTCGTCAAAGAGCGGGTCGGAGACCGACGAGTCTTTTTGTGCCACCAAAAAAATTTTCCTGCTGCCCGACGCCGCAGTTTTCAAGGCGTGAATCGACTTATCCCGCCCGACGTCGAAGTGCAGAACCATGCCGGGAAAGATTACCAATCCGCGCATGGGGAGCGCGGGCATTACTTGGATTTTTTGAACTTTCATGTATGTAAATCCTTTCTAATTTCTACGGTTATATCAAGTATACCACAGTTTTTGTCGAATTTCAAGGCAAATTAAATGGAAATTCATTTACTAAATCTTAGTGCAATTATTGTACTCCATCGGCAACCGCGCCTCAAACAAGTGCGACAAATCCGAGTGGCAGAGACATTGCGGGGCGGTTACGCCGTTTGCGGATTCCTTGAAGTCCAGAATCGTCACCCCCGAATGTGAAAAGTTAAAACTCGCCCAAAACACGAGCGGCGGGATTGACAGCAGATGCGACAGCCAAGTTATGCCAAAACCCCAGTGACAAAAGGCGGCGATGCGCTTGTTATTGACCTCAAGGGTTCTGTAAATGCACCCCTCGCGCTTGTACCCGAGGCGTGTCAGAAACTCATCCGAGTCGCTTTGAATCCGCTCGTAGCCTTGCTTTGCGGTCTTGCAAGTCGCGATTGCGGCGTGGTTGTGCCAGTCGGCTCTTGCAAAATCGCCGTCTTTGAGGAATTTCGTGTTGTCACAGGCGAACAGCCAGTCTTTCTGCCCGTTCTCGCCCTCGACGGCTAAGTCGTCCCAGCTTAAATCCTCGCTCATCCACGGCTCGATTTGAATGGGAAGTTTCAGCACATCGGCGGTCGGCTGTGCGGTCATGACTGCCCGCCCTAAGGGGGACGAGTAGATTTCGTCAAGGCCGTTCTCGGACAGCCGCCGCGCCAACGCCTCGGCTTGCCGCATGCCGCGCGGGGTCAGCGAGTCAGTCGCGTAATTCGGGTCGCCGTGGCGGATTATGTATAATAACATTTATTGCTCCTTATGTTTAATGCAGAAATAATAATGCAGAATGCAGAAATAATTAGATTTTGTAGGCGATTGCGTGTTTTGCGGGCGGGCAATGCCCGCCCCTACATCTGCGCCTACATATTGTGGGGGGTCATGGAGTTTGTGGGGGGCAGAGGGGGGTAGTAGGGGTCTATGTCTGCGCCGCCGCAAAGTAGCCGCACGCCCGCGTTCTACGC
>WRMK01000064.1 GCA_009777155.1 Oscillospiraceae bacterium | reverse complement strand
AGACAACGCCAATTCTGTAATCGTCTTCCGTCGAATCAACAAGGCGGGCGAAGAATTAATCGTTGTCTGCAACTTTCAACCCAAAAGCCACCCCGAATACACCTTCGGAGTGCCTTTCAAGGAAGCCTACTCGGAAGTTTTCAGCACTTTGGGCAAGGCGACAAACCGCAAGAAAAAGCCGAAGCCCGTACCGATGCACGGCGAGCCGTATTCGCTTACTGTTGAGATAAAGCCGATGTCGGCGATGTTCTTCAAGCGTGAGGCACCAAAGCCCGTGTCGAAGTCACCTAAAGCTACCACAAAAGCTTCAAAAAATACAAAAACCGGAAAGAAGGTATAAAGTTTGAAAAGTCACCGTGCATTTCGCGGGAAACCAAACTTTTATAAAAAAATTTGTGCAGAAAGGGCATGGATAAAAATATGTATCATGTAAAGAAAGAATGTGTCGCGATGATTTTGGCGGGAGGGCAGGGGAGCAGGCTCTACGCCCTCACCCAAGACATGGCAAAGCCTGCCGTACCTTACGGCGGGAAGTACCGCTTGATTGACTTCCCGTTGTCGAACTGCGTTAATTCGGGTTTTGACACCGTGGGAATCTTGACACAGTATCAGCCGTTGGTGCTCAACGAGTACATCGGCAACGGCCACCCGTGGGGATTGGACAGGGTTCATGGCGGTGTTCATGTTTTAGCACCATATGAAAGTGCAAGCGGTGCAAGCTGGTACACAGGCACTGCAAACGCCATTTACCAGAACATCAGCTTTATCGACCGCTATCAGCCCGATTACGTGGCAATATTAGCGGGCGACCATATCTACAAAATGGACTACTCGAAAATGCTCCAGTGCCACAAGCAGAACAAGGCAGACGCGACGATTGCAGTTCTGGAAGTGCCGTGGGAGGAGGCTCCTCGGTTTGGGATTATGACTGCCAATGAGGAGGGTGTAATCACCGAATTCGCCGAAAAGCCGAAAGAGCCTAAGTCTAATCTGGCGTCAATGGGTGTCTACATATACTCGTGGGAGACCCTCAAGCGTTATCTGATTGCCAACGAGAATGATACCACTGCAAAGAAGGACTTCGGCGGCAACATTATCCCCGATATGCTTAAAGACGGCTGCAAAATGATGGCGTATCACTTCGACGGTTACTGGAAAGACGTCGGGACTATTGACAGCCTGTGGGAAGCTAACATGGATTTGCTCAACCCGAACATTCCGCTTGATTTGCACGACCACAAGTGGCGGATGTATTCCCGCAATCCCGTTATGCCGCCGCATTACGCGGGCGAACACAGCCAGATTGAAAATTCGATGGTTGCAGAAGGGTGCAACATCGAGGGGACGGTGGACTTCTCGATACTGTTTGCGGGCGTGAAAATCGAGCAAGGCGCGGTAGTACGCGACAGTATCATCATGCCTAACACGGTTGTCAAGAGCGGTACGATTGTGGAGTACGCCATAATCGGCGAGGACTGCGTTGTCGGCGAGAACGTCCGCGTGGGCGACCGCCCCGAGGCCATGGCAGACAACATGGACGACTGGGGCGTGGCGATTATCGGGCATAACATCAAGGTCTCACCCGACAAAGTAGTCGGGCCTAAGGCTATGATTTCAGCGGATTTATAGTATTTGTAATGTTCGTAATAATATCAGACGATTGCGAAACCCACGGACGCGCAATGCGCGCCCCTACATGCGGCGATTTAATTTTATATCCCATCTACATATTGTAGGGGCGGGCATTGCCCGTCCGCAAGATAGCAGGTTTTGCAATCGGCTGCGTAATAATATTAAAAGGAGAAAAAATATGGCTATAATGTCAAATAATATGCTCGGGCTCATTTTCGCAAATTTGCATGATGAAACGATTCCCGACTTCACCAAAACCCGCACACTCGGCAGCGTGCCGTTCGGTGCGCGGTATCGCTTGATTGACTTCCCGCTTTCTAACATGACGAATTCCGGGATTTCGTCGGTGGGGGTAATCACCAAGTCGAATTACCAGTCCCTGCTCGACCACCTCGGTTCCGGGGACGAGTGGGACTTGAGCCGTAAGTCGGGCGGACTGCGGATTCTGCCGCCATATGGCAATATCGGCACGGGGCTCTACCGGGGACGGCTTGAAGCCTTGCACAACGTCAAGACCTACATTGCGCGCAATTCCGCGGAGTATGTACTTATGACCGATTGCAACGTAGTCGTGAACATGGATTACAACCACATTTTGGAGTATCACATTGAGAAAAACGCCGATATTACCATCGTATACGGCCGCAAATCTTGCTCCGAAAAGCAGATGCTGACGAGGACTGCCTTTGAGCTTGAAGACGACGGCAGAGTCAACGACGTGCTGATTTACCCCAACAAGGCGGGCGAATTTAACACCAGCATGAACATGTATATCTTAAAGCGGGACTTCCTCATGGAGCTGATTGACGAGACCGAGCCGCGCAATCTCTACAGCTTTGAGGTAGACGTGATTCAGCATAGGTGCAAGGAGTTTAAGATTTACGGCTACAAATACAACGGCTACTACGAGCAGATTGACGGAATACTGTCATATTTTGCGGCGAACATGGCACTCATGAACCGCGAAAATCGCTCGGTATTATTCCCGCAGAGACGGCCGATTTACACCAAAGTCAAGGACGAAGCGCCCGCAAAGTACGGCATAGATGCAAGGGTCGTGAACTCGCTCGTGGCGGACGGTTGCATAGTCGAGGGCAATGTCGAGAATTGCGTGCTGTTCAGGGGCGTGAAAATCGCCAAGGGCGCGGAAATTAAGAACTGCATATTGTTGCAGAACACCGAGGTGGGCGAGAAGGGCAAAATAAATTATGTCGTCACCGATAAGAACGTGGTTGTGGGCGGCTTTAGGAGCCTTGTCGGGACTGCGGAGCATCCTGTGTTTGTGAGTAAGGGCGCGAGGGTGTAGGGTTGCGGTGGCTTGAAATTTTGGCTGTAGGGGCGGGCATTGCCCGCCCGTAGGTTTAAGTGTAGGGTCGGGTTTCCACACCCGACCGTTTGTTTTCGGCGATGTTCGCGGTCGGGCATGGAAGCCCGACCCTACGTTTTGCAATAATTCCCATTATTGGAATATAAAATTATTGCAATTGCGGAAATTTTGTGTTATAATTAGAAAAGGTTTAATGAAAGTGACAAATGAAAATCTGAAAATATTTTAGAAAGGCATAACCCATGCCGCAGTATACATTGAAATTTATGCGAGCATGGGCGGCATGGTAATGAAAATTATGACGATAGGCGATATTGTGAAACTTTTGGAGTGTGAGGTGCTTTGTTGTGCGGATAGGCTTGACAGCGAGGTACATACGGCGTGCGGCTCGGACATGATGAGCGATGTTTTGGCGTTCGTGAAAGACCAAGCGGTGCTGTTGACGGGGTTGCTGAACCCGCAAGTCGTGCGGACTGCGGAGATGATGGACATCATCTGCATAGTCTTCGTGCGGGGGAAAAAGCCGGATACGGCGGTCGTGGAATTGGCGGCGCAGAAAAATATCGCGATACTTTCGACAGGCAACCGAATGTTCGAGGCGTGCGGGCGGCTCTACGAGAGCGGTCTGCGCGGTGGCCTATCTGCAAATACTTCGGGCGGCGATAATGCGGAGGGCGGCTCATGAATGTGTTAGAACTGCACTATGATGTGCCGGGAGATGATTTCACTCGTGCGGGTGAGGCGAGCTCTGCAATCAAAAACAAACTGAAACAAATGGGAATATCACCTAATGTTATACGCAACGTCGCGATTGCCACTTATGAGGGCGAAATAAACATGGTGATACATGCGAACGGCGGTACGATTGATGTCGCGATTGATTCCGATGCCGTGACACTTCTGCTCAAGGACACCGGCGACGGAATCCCCGACGTCGAGCTTGCCATGCGCGAGGGGTACACCACGGCCAAAGAGGAAATTCGCGCACTCGGGTTCGGCGCGGGCATGGGTCTGCCGAACATGAAAAAGTACACCGACGAATTTGAGCTGACGTCCGAAGTAGGGAAGGGGACTGAGGTGAAAATGAAAGTCTACCTAAACAAATAATTTCCCACAATGTAGGGGCGGGCATTGCCCGCCCGCACAACAAAACATTATCTCATATTGTAGGGGCGCAGCATTTCTTCGCAAGCGATGCGTGTCCGCACAACAAAACATTATCTCACAGGGAGAGTTGATAAATTTTGACAAGTAACGAAAAAAACAATTCCGAGAGCGGCAGATTTTTGCACTCGATACGGCTTCAGGGCGATTTGTGCAAGGGCTGTATCAACTGCCTGAAACGCTGTCCCACCGAGGCAATACGCATACGCCGCGGCAAGTCGCGCATTATCAAGGAGTACTGTACCGATTGCGGCGAGTGCATACGGATTTGTCCGTATCACGCCAAGAAAGCTACATACGACTCGCTCGATTCCATGGCCGACTACGAATATACAATTGCGTTACCTCCGCCCGAATTATACCCGCAGTTTAATAACCTTGAGGAAAAGTCGGTGGTTTTGAACGCGCTGATTTCCTTTGGGTTTAATGATGTTTACGAGGTTGCGGCGGCGGCGGAGCAGGTATCGGAGATTACCCGCAAGCTGATAAAGGAAAAAAAGGCGCAGTTGCCGATAATTTCCTCAGCTTGCCCGTCGGTTACGCGGCTGATTCGGGTGAAATTCCCCAATTTGGTGGAAAATATTTCGCCTGTAGTTTCGCCTGCCGAGTTCGCGGCGAATGCGGCAGTAAGGCGGGCGCAGTTGGTCACGGGATTACCGCGGGAGAAAATCGGGGTCTTTTTAATTGCGCCGTGTCCCGCGAAAGTCACCGAAATTTATTCGCCGCTCGGGATTAAAAAGTCCGAAATCGACAAAGCCATCGCCCTTAAAGACATCTACCCGCGCCTTTTGCCGCTGATGAAAGAAGTCGCGGCAGGGGAGACCCGCCATCAGCTTCCGCACGAGATTAACAAAGCGGGGCGAATCGGGGTGAGTTGGGGCGGACACGGCGGTGAGGCGGGCGGCTTGCTGACCGATAATTACTTGGCGGTGGACGGGATTACCAACGTCATCAAAGCACTCGAGGACTTGGAGGACGATAAGTTCAAGAACCTTGAGTTCATTGAGCTGAACGCTTGTTGCGGCGGTTGCGTGGGCGGGGTTTTGGCGGTTGAGAATCCGTATATGGCAAAGGTCAAGCTGAACATTTTGCGGAAGTACCTGCCTGTGTCGGGGGCGCGGATTGACGAGGCTGTGCCGCCGTATGCCTATCGCAATGAGGAAATCGAGTACATGCCGGTCTTCAATCTCGGCGGGACTGTTGAGGAGTCGATTAACCTCATGAAAGCGATTGACAAGCTGATTGAGAAGTTTCCGGGGTTGGATTGCGGCTGTTGCGGCGCGCCGACCTGCCGTGCACACGCCGAGGACGTGGCAAAGGGCTACGCGACTGAAAAAGAGTGCATACATATTTTGCGCGAATTATATAATGCGACCGGTGCGGAGGATTAGGCTTACCGCGCCGACACCTCGCATGTAGGGGCAACTTACCAATGGCCCGCCCGTGTTCGATAATTTTTGGAGGTTTGTATTAAATATGAAAGTTAAAGACTTGATTAATTTAGGCTTTGAATCGGTTCATGAAGCCGATTTTGAGCGGGACGTCATCTGCGTCTATTGCTGTGACCTTTTGAGTTGGGTGATGGGCAGGGCCCCCGCAGACAGCGCGTGGATTACGGTCATGGGCAACATGAACGCGGTTGCGGTGTCGGTTTTGGCGGACATTGCGGTGATAATTTTAGCAGAAAATATGGTAATCGACGACGCGGCAATTGCAAAGGCAAAGGAGCAGGGCGTGAATATTCTCAGAACAGATAAACCCGCGTTCGAGGCGGCTTTGCTGATACATAATAATTTAGATGTAGATGAGTAATAAAATAGCTCTACGGAATCGGGGAAAACGAAAGGCTTCATTTCTCGCCGATGTTAGGTGGACATATTGAAAAATTTGGCTTACGACCTGCATGTTCACTCCTGCTTGTCACCCTGCGCGAGTGACGAGTCAACACCGGCGAACATTGCAGGGCTTGCGGAAATACTCGGTCTGGACGTCGTCGCGCTGACCGACCATAACTCCTGCAAAAACTGCCCCGCCTTCTTCAAGGCGGCGCAGCGGCATGGTATAATCCCGATTGCGGGCATGGAGATTACGACCGAGGAAGAAATTCATGTGTTGTGCCTTTTCCCCGAGCTTGATGCCGCTATGGACTTTGACGGTTTTGTCTATGGGCGGCTGTTTCCGATGAAAAATGACGAGGCGATTTTCGGGCGGCAGATAATCATGAACGAGGCTGACACCGAGCTCGGCAGGGTCGAGAACTGCCTGATTAACGCCGTGTCGATAGACTTGTATTCGCTCGGCAATGAGGTAAAAAGTCGCGGCGGTATTATTATACCCGCGCATATTGAGCGGGCGGCGTTCAGCCTTATATCGTCGCTCGGCTTTGTCCCGCACGACTGCGGCTTTGACTGTGTCGAAATCCGCTCAAAGGAGGCCGTGGAAAATCTTAAAGCGACTCACCCGTACCTAAACAACTGCAAAATTCTGCACAACAGCGACGCCCATTGTCTGGAGGATTTGTCGATGGGGGAGGAGCGGATGGTTGTGGGGGAGAGGAGTGTGAGGGGGGTTTTTGGGGGGATTACGGGTATAGCGTAAACTCCAACTCCTCATTACAAGGACACAGCGTAATCCAGTCGGGGTCGTTGTGCAAGGCGGTTATGCTGTTGTGATATTCTTCCTCCGATACTTCCGCGCCGTTCACGGAATATTTGTCTGTGCGCCAAGGAGGGTACTCCTCTGAACGCGGGTCGGGTTCCCATTCCACCCAAAACTTCATTTCAGAGGTTGCCAATACATAATCGCCGTCTGTGTAGTCGTAGAACTCGCGCAAGTGCAGTTGGCTGTGTATATTTACGGTCATAATCTGCCCTGTTGATTTGTTTTGATAAATCGGATAACCGCCGCATTCGTGCGCCTCGCCCCATTGCATAGACGAGCTTAACTCCTTGATTTCGCGGTTGCTGTAATAGGCTAAAATTGAGCCGTAGTCGAAAATGTGGATTAATTCGGGTGCGCCGTCGTTGTTTATGTCGATGAGGCAGAGTTTGGTTGGGTTTTGGAGGTTTGCGGTGGTGTAATCTGACCAGAGGTCGGGGGTGGGTTCGGCAGATTCGGTGGGTATATCGTTTATTTTGATGAAATACTCGCCGATTTCTTGGTTATCGGGGTTTATGGGATAGATTTCGTGCCACTGTGTTAGTAATCGTGAGTTATTCATTTGAAAACTCAGTAATATGTCGCCTTTCTCAAACTGCTCCGATAAATTTACTTGAATGTATTCATCGAAAATTATATCTACAGAAGTTTCATCGCCCACAACGCTTGCTTTGATTTCCTCCCACGTTTGCCAACCTAATCTTGATATAATTGCGCGGTATGAGTTGTTTTCTTCATAGATTTTTATTGTGTAATCCATCATTATGTTAGAGCCTGCTTGCCCCTCGATGAATTCGGAAAAGCGGTATACGCCGAGCCAGTGAGTTAGGTCGGCATTTGAATTACCGCATGAAGCAAGGGGCATAAGCAGTAACAGAGCGCAAATAAGCCATAATTTTGATTTGTTTATCATTGTTGTCGTTCTCCTCACGATAATTCATTCATGAAATCGTATATCTTCGCCGCATTGTCGCGCGAATCCCTAAGCTCGGTGTTCAAAACCCTGATTTGATAACCGTGGTTCATGTGGGTTATCGCCTCGTATGTTTCGGGGTCGAAGCCGTTCGGGTAGGCGTTTATTGTATAGAACAAGCCGTTCTTGCATGTGAAATTGATGAATGTTTTGTCAAACCATGCACCCTCACCATCGGGGGTGTAGTCGTATTCCGACACTCCGATTGTTTCAAAAAACTCATCGAGCGGCATGTTGTCGGCGGTCTCGGTGAAAATATCGCCGACTGTCGCCACGACACCGTAGCAAATTAAAATGTCGCCATACTCGCTTACCATTTCTTCAAGCGGTGCAATTTCCTGCGAGTAGAAAAACTCGTAAAGGTAGTCACCGCCTGATTTTTTTGTACCCAAACCTTGTGCGGCGGCCGGCCCAAAACCTAAGTCGCCGAATACGAGTGCGGGGTCTTCTGAGATTAGTTGGTTTGGCGTTTTTCCGATGTTGTTTATGAGGTTGGTGTCGGGGGTAAGTGCAGTTGAGGGTTGTGCGTCCGGGTGGGGTTCCACCCGCTCTAACAAATAAGCCAAGACACCGCTTGAAGCATAGATAGTGTTGTAATCTCTTAAATACAGAAAGCATAAATCCTGCATGTGGATTTGCTTATATCTTGTTTCATCTAAATAGGCATTTGTGTACCTGTAGTTATCATGCTGTACAAAATGCACCATGGAATAATATTCGCCTGTTATACCTAAGTCGCTTGCTCTGTAATACCCTATCCGCTCATCTTCGGAAAAAATAGGGAAAGTGTAGGTTCTGTAACCATGTAATAATTCGTGTCTTTCGCCGTTATATTCGATATAATCCACTCTGACTGTCTGCAATGGGTCATCACTAATAAGGGTTGAAGTTGTGCCGAAAGTTACTTCAGTACCCAAAATAGCATCGTAATCCGGATTTCTTCGGTCGTGTGAGGAGGGGGGTATAAAATATAGTGGAATAACTTCCTTTAATACCCATGTTCCGAGGAATAGTTGGTCATAAATTATTGCGGTTGTTAATTCGTATTTATCGTATGAATTCGATTCAGGATTGTTGTTTTCTGTTGATATGTCGTCATTCCGGTTATTATCAAAGAGAATTAAAAAGAGATTTAATAATGAAACTAATGTAAATAGTGAGATTAAGATTAGGAATATTTGAGTTGTTTTGTTTTTCATAGGTTTTCCTCCAAATATAAATCCAAAGCCAAAAAAATCAGTCCGCCCACAGGCGAACCGGAATTGAGATAATAACAAAAGAAGTAAGAGTAAAAATGAAAAAAATACTAAGAACTTGGCATAATAAAATAGATTCTCTCACGCGGGTGGGCGTAAGAAAGCCTGCCGCGGGCAATAAGCTCCATGTAGTCGTCTAAATAGTCGTCGTTGCTTAGATAACGCTCGAGCTCTGCGTTTGCGGTGCGGACTTCAAACAGGCGGGCTTCGATTTGGTCTAATTCGTTTCTTTTGTCGCGTATTTCAACCTGCGCCGAGACTAACAGATAAATTGCATAACTCGCGATTATTAATAATATGGCAATGGGCAGAACCCGCGATTCACGCTTTGCGGGGCGTTGTTTTTTTGACTGCGCCCTTAGTTGTGCCTTTGATTGCACCCTTGATGACGTTGACATTTTTCGGAACCCCTCGCAAGGAAGCCGGCTCTCGTGTGACCAACAAGGACTGTGTACCTTGCGAGGACTGCGTACCTCGTGAGGACTGCAAACCCTGTGAGGTCGATGTACCTCGTGTGGGCGGAGTGACCTGTGAGGTCTGCGCGACCCTCGAGGTCAGTGTACCTCGTAAGGTTCGAGAGGGAATCTTCCCGGTAATTTTTTTGTTGCTTTTTTTAGCTACACTCCTATTATACAACACCTTCGCCCTGCTTTTCAAGTGGTTTGACGAAATAATAGCTTGTTTTCTGATAAAACCGTAAAAATAAACAATTTTTGCCCCTAAAAAAAGTAATATTGCACAAATTTTCCGCTTAATCGGCAACGCAATATGCCTGTATATGAACAACATCGCCTGCTTGAAGCATCTCGCGGCAAATGCCCACGCTTTTTTTACACATTTTACGATAAAATTTGAGGCGAGCGAGACTAATCTGCCGACCGTCGCGAAGTAAACGACCGCGCCGAACAATTGCCCGACAACGTAAAACCAACGAAAATCACCGTTGCCCAACTCCATTGAATAGGCGAATGTGATTACACCCGCCACACATAGGAACAGGAAGTCGGTGATGTTGACGGCGATGTCGCTTTGCCGCCTGAAAAGCCGTATAATTCTGATGATTTCGTAAAAGATTCCGGTGAAAAAGCCGAGGATTGTGAAAGACAGCAGTTGCGAAATGCTTTGGGTGGCTGGTGTGAACATGATAAATCTCCTTTATTTGAACAGCTTTGTGACAAAAACCCCTAAAAAATTCCTACTTAAAAAGTTTGGTAATGAAATTATTGGGGACCCGCCCGATGTTGTCGGAATAGGCGGCGGCCTCGATTCTGCCGGTGATTTCCATGTCGCCGCTCTCGACGTTCACCTTGTTCATCTGCAATTCCTTGCCTTTCAGCCGCAATTCGCCGAGCGAGGTGTAGACGACGACTTCGGTCTCATTGAAACTGCCGACGTCAATAACACCGCTTAAAATTAATTTTGAGCGGTTTTCAAGTATGAAGTTATGGCTTTTCTTGACGGCGGCCGAAAGCCCGTCGAGCCTGTTCTGCTTACCTTTTTCCTGCATTGAAATTCCCCCTTGCATGTCCCGAATATTTAATACTATTCGGGGCAGGGGGGGATTATGACTACAACGCCTCGTACATGAACGCCGCTGCGTCTTTGCCCGCAGTTTCGGTGATTTTCAAGACCCGCACTTTCAGCGGGGTTCTGCCCATGTTGATTTCGATGAGGTCGCCGAGCTTGACCTCGTAAGAGGCGCGGGCGACCTTCTCGTTGACGGTGATTTTGCCCGCATCACAAGCCTCATTCGCGACTGTGCGCCGCTTTATAAGGCGGGAAACTTTTAAGTACTTGTCTAAACGCATAATATTCTCCATGATAGCAATTGCTATAATTTACGGACGCGCAATGCGCGCCCCTACAAACACGGGCGATTGGGAAATCGCCCCTACAAACACGGGCGATTAGGAAATCGCCCCTACAAAACAGAAAGGGCGAACTCACGTTCGCCCCCATTAATAAAATTTCTCAGCTAACGGCGTCCTTTAAAGCTTTTCCTGCTTTGAAAGCGGGAACTTTGCTTGCGGGGATTTTAATCTTCTTTTGAGTTTGAGGATTAACGCCTTCTCTTGCCGCACGGGTGCGAACTTCAAACGAGCCGAAGCCCACGAGTTGTACCTTATCGCCGTTTTTCAAGGCTTCGGTGATGGAATCGATGAAAGCGGTTACTGCCGCATCTGCATCTTTCTTTGTGATTTCCGCTTTTTGTGCTACCGATGTGATTAAATCTGCTTTAGTCATGTTTTACCTCCAAAAATTTTATTATGTTTTGGCGTTTCAGCGTTCTTTCGCCTTTTCCCACAATTCGTCGAGTGTAGATTGCGGTAATTCGGCAATGGTTTGCCCCGTTCGGGACGCCAACGCTTCTACTGCCCTAAATCGCATTATAAACTTATTTATCGCACTTGTCAAGGCTTTTTCGGGAACTTTTTGTAAAAATCTCGATAAATTACAACACGTAAATAAAATATCACCAAATTCTTCCTCTATTTCGTCATTAATTTTGGTTAAATCGGCAAATTCGAGACTTTTTACACTTTCGGGGCTTTCGTCACTCGTGAAACTTTCGCGCCTGTTGTAAGCTTCTTCAAGCTCGTCGATTTCTTCCCGCAATCGGGCGATTACCTGCGCTGTATTTTCAAAGTCGAAGCCCAAATTTGCCGCCCGCTTGCCGACTTTTTCACCCCGCATGAGAGCGGGGAGGGTTTTGGGGACGTTTTCAAGGCTGTCGGCGGCGGATTGTTCGCCTTTCGACTTGCTTTTCAGGGCTTCCCAGTTTCGCAGAACCTCATCGGTGCCGCTGACATCGAGGCTTGCAAAGATGTGCGGGTGGCGGTAAATCAGCTTCCTGCAAATGACATCGCAGACCTCCTCAAAGCGGAATCCGCCTGACTCCGCGCTGATTTGTGAGTGAAAAATAATCTGCAAAAGCAGGTCGCCCAATTCTTCCTTGAGGAGCTCCGGGGAGCCGCTGTCAATCGCCTCGGCGACCTCGTAGGCCTCCTCCAAGACGTTCATGCGTATCGTAGCGTGGCTCTGCTCCTTGTCCCACGGGCAGCCGTCGTCGGCGCGCAGGGTTCGCATGATTTCAATTAGGTCATGAATTTCATATTTTTGCTTTTCTATGAACATGTTTCACCGTGCCTTTCTGTGTAGTGAATTAACTTAACAAAAACACAAAACAAATCGGCGCAAAAGCTTTGCTGTGTGGGTTTTGTGTTGAGGGGTTTTAGTGTTTTTTGAGTTAATTTACTATTTAAGTATATTACATTGGGCGGGGGTTGTCAATAGGTTTGGGGAATTTGGGTGTACGTTTGTCAATGATATGTTACAAATTTTTTCAAAAAACTTCACCCGATATAAGAAAAGCGTTCAAAACCTCTCTCGGAGAT
>WRMK01000063.1 GCA_009777155.1 Oscillospiraceae bacterium | reverse complement strand
GCCGAACGAAGTCCGCCCCTACGACATTGAAAATTATTAACTACAGAAAAATTTTTTCAGTGTAGGGGCGAACTGCGTTCGCCCGTCGAATTATATGAAACATGGCGCGGTGTTTTGTAGGGAACGGTTCGTAACCGTTCCGCCGAATTTCCGCGGGTTGATAATTCACGCATAAATTTGCGCGGTCTCATCAACGGAACGGTTAAGAACCGTTCCCTACACCAAAAATTACCAACAACAAAAAATACTGATGTTGTGTGAACCAAAAAAGGGCGCGCAATGCGCGCCCGCAAATTCCACGCAAACCGTTGAGACCCACGGGCGAACGCAGTTCGCCCCTACGACATTGAAAATTATTAACGACAGAAAAATTTTTTCAGCGTAGGGGCGAACTGCGTTCGCCCGTTAAAAATTACCAACAACAAAAAATACTGATGTTGTGTGAACCAAAAAAGGGCGCGCAATGCGCGCCCATGTTTAGGCTTCTTGAAACATAAATGTAGGGACGACCGCCCTCGGTCGTCCGTATATTTGATGTTGTTTGTATGTAGGGGCGGGCATTGCCCGCCCGCAAATTCCACGCCCCTACGGTTGATGGCGTTCTATTATTTGGCGATGAAATTTATTTCGCGGCGATTCACCCACTCGGGCGAACGGCATCCACATCACGAACAACGGTCACTTCCACCTTCTCGCCGTAAAATTTCGCGAAAGGATTCCTGACTATCTTCCCCGATTTCAGAGCCTTTTTTAATTCCCCAAAACCTTGCGGGGTGTACTCAAAATCCGGCATTTCGATTATATCCATAAGTCAACTTTTCCGCAAAACCAACGACCCCACAATCGCCGCCAAAACCGACGCGCCGACTGCGCCGCCGAGGATTACGACGAGTAAATTTTCGCCCTCGTTGACGGTGGAGCGGGGTTCGGGTGGGGGTGCTTGTGCGGAATTATCGGAGGTTGCGGTGTCGGGATTATCGGAGGTGTCGGGGGTGTCGGTAGTTGTGTTGTTATCGGTGGTTGCGGGTGCGGGTGTGGTGTCGGGAGTTGCGGGGGTGGTGTCGGGAGCATCGGGGGTGTCAACATTGTTGTCGAAAACAGGCGGTTCTGCCGCTTCGCCGCCCTCGGCCGTAACGCTCAACACCGCCATAGAACCGCCGGTGCCGCTTGTCGCCGCCGCCAAGCCCATGCTGCCGCTCGCGAACCTCTCGCCCGAAGTCAGCCCTTGAATCGCGGGGTCTTCGCTCATTCGGTAGACCTCGACTCGGGTGCCGTCGTCCAAAATATGAGCGACAATTATTTCCAAAATCGTGAACGGATTATGGTCGTCTTGGGTGCAAAACAGCAGGTTCTGCCCCAAATCCGCCGCCCGCACAATGACGTCGGCCGGGATAAGGTCGTCGGTGTTCGGCATGTGTGTAACCAGCGTTGCAATGCCCGTTCGGGTGTCACGCGGGGTCAAGGTCAGCCAGCGTTGCCCGGTGTTACTGCCGCGCGCCGTCACGATTTTGTAGGCGCAACCGCCCGCAGCGGGATTAATATCTTCGGCGGTGAACGCAAATTCGTAATGCCCCTCGTCGGGATTTTCAACCCCCTGCACAAATTCCGACAAGACAAACCAGACGCCCGCCTCGGCCTCAGTCCGCTGTGTAACCGCGATTTGGTTGTACTCGGCGGCATGCGAGACCACCGCAAAACAGGTTAAACCCGCCGCAAAAATCGCAACCGCCGTTATCGCCAAAACAAATTTTTTTACTCTCATATATAGCATCCTCCCGAAAAGAATATAATACTCCAACATATATTATACACAATCTTTACACTAAACGCAATAGCTTATTTGCACAATATTTTTGGGTAAAATACAGCTAAATGTAACAATTATGTAAATATTTTACAGCATATTTACCCCCGAAACTGCAAAAAATACTAAAAAACATTGAAAGGAATAAAAACCAATGAACAATAATTTTATGGCAAATCCGATTGCGGGCGGCGACAATCCCGCGAATAATCTTGCGGGCATGGCGGCGGTCTCCGGAGCAGGGAAAAACGCGGCCGCACTGCCGCTCAGAGCCATGCGCGAAATACCGCAGGCGCGTGCAGACGCGGCGAAAATCACCGCGCTTGTCAAGGAACGCGGGCGAGTTTCGGGCTATCAGTTGTCGAACGGCAAGATTTTGGACAAGCAATCGGCGATAAATTTGGCGCGGGACGGCGGCATACAAGGCGTGGGGATTTCCTCGCGGAAGGGCGCGGAATACCTGAAATCCCTGCCCGACGACAGCGGCATGAATAATTTGAACGCGTTGCCGACGGTTAGTGCGGAGAATTGATGGACAGTTGACAATTGACAATGGACAATGGACAATTGTAGGGGCGCGCAGTGCGTATCCGTGGAATTTTTCGGCGGTTGTGCAATTTTGCGGGCGAACCCCAACGAAAACCCGCCCCTACGTTCGATGGCGTTTTATGTGGTTGAAAATTTTTACAAGTGCGGGGTCGGGCGATTAGAAATCGCCCCTACACACCCAAGGGTTGAGGTTCTTTCTCGTCTTCGATTAAATCTTCATCTGTGATTAAAAAATCTTCGTATTCGTTTTCTTCGCAAAACCTGTTATGATAATTCCTGCACCATTCGTATTTTTGGCGGATGCACGGGTTGATGCGCGGTTTTTTATTTTTTAGGTTTTTGACGATACAGGTTTTGTGAGCAGATAAGTATTCTTGGATTTTATTGATATCTTTAGAAGATAAAACAAATTTCAAATAATTCAAATAATCTACAACTTTCAATCTGTAAAAATCTTCAAGCACGAAACAATCAAGAAGGGAAGCATTGAAATCAGACGATTTTTCTATCCCATCTATATAAGAATCATCTACAATGATTCGAGGGAATATTGCTAAATTGTCTTCGAGGTAATGTACAGCAACTATACCTTCGCCAAAAATGAAATCATCTGTATAAATCAACTTGCTATGACACATAGCCCCCCTAACAAAGATATTTTCTTTAGAGAAATATAATTGTATGTTAGCAACCAAAAAGAATAGCCCAATAGGGTTGCTTTTGGTGCATAGAAAGAAATTGTCTGAAAACATTTTTAATTCGATTTCTAATCCCTCACCAGCTTCAAGTACAGCATTTTTTGCCTGTTCAAGAGTTTCCTTTATGGAATCAAAAAACTCAATCCTCCCCTTATCATCAAGCCCCTTAATTTTCTGCTCATACCCAAGAATATCAAAATAGGCGATGAAATAATTTTCATAGTTTTCGTTTTGGTTTTTATTTGCCATTTTTCTGCTCCTTTCACGCAGGGCAGGGGCTTTGCTCCTGCCGATTGATTGTTACGCCTTTGTTGCGGCGTTTCCTGTCGTTGAAAAATTTTGATGTAGGGAACGGTTCGTAACCGTTCCGAAAGTCCGCACGGCCTTTTAAGCGGAACGGTTACGAACCGTTCCCGGCATTAAAATGCCAATAAAAATTATTAACGACTGGGAAAATTTTCGGTGTTGTAGGGGCGCGCAGTGCGCGCCCGTGGGGTTTTGCGCGGCATGACTGCTACATATTCAACATCGTATTCGCAAACTCCTGCAACCCCTCGTCCTCGTCCCCCGAAATAATCCGCGCCAACTCCCGCTTGCGCTCCTCGAGATTCAAATCCGTGACCTTAGTGTAGGTGCGGGTTTGGTCGTCGGTTTTCTCGATAAGCAAGTGTTTATCGGCTTTTGCGGCGATTGAGGCCAAGTGGGTTACGCAGAGTACCTGCCGCTTTTGGGCGATTTCGGACATCTTCTGCCCGACCTTCAAAGCCGCACGCCCGCTGATTCCGGCGTCAATTTCGTCAAAAATCATGACGGGAATCTTGTCGCTTTCGGCCAAAACCGCCTTCAACGCCAGCATAATCCGCGAGAGTTCGCCCCCCGAAGCGATTTTCGCGAGCGGCTTCGGCTCCTCGCCGAGGTTGACCGAAATCATAATCTCGACCCCGTCCATGCCGCTCATAGTCACGTTTTCGCGGGTTATTTCAAAGAACAGCCGCACATTCGGCATGTCTAAAAATAGCAGTTCGGCGGTGATTTTTGAGGCTAATTCCGAGGCGGCGGCGGTTCGTTTTTCGGTTATTTCACCTGCCAATCTCTTTAGGTTGTCACCGACGATTTTACGCTCTGCAATCAGCTTTTCGGCGATGTCGTCCGAAAATTCAAGCTCGGCTAATTCATCGCGCCAGTCGTCCGCCGCGTGAATTAATTCGTCGATGTCAAGCTTATATTTGCGCTTCAAGTGGAGCAAATCCGCCATGCGTTCTTCCAATTTCGCGGCAGTTTCGGGGTCAAAGCCGTCGGAATCCAAGGCGGCAATTTCCCCGCAAACATCGTCTAACTCTATGCCCGCGCCCTCAAGGCGGGCGGCGAGTTCAGAAGTTTTCGGCAAAAATTCCGCTATCTCTGCAAGATAATTTCGACACTGATTGACCAAGTCCACCGCGCCGAAATCGTCAGATTCGCCGCCCGAAAGACACCCCCGCGCCGCCGCAAGCCCCTGCTTGATTTGCTTTGCGTTACGCAAAGCCGCAAGCTTTTGGGCGAGTTCGGCTTCTTCGCCGAGTGACAACTTGTATCGGTTTACATCGTCCGTTTTTTCCTTTAACAATGCGGCTCTTTCGGATTTCGCGGAATCATCGGTTTGCAATTTTTTTATTCTCCGCGACAAGTCCGAAAAGTTTTTGAAGACCTCTGCGTACTCCGCCAAATCCCCTGTCAACCTACCGAAGTTGTCAAGCAAATCCCGCTGTCGGACGGTGTCGGTGAGAGTTTGGCTGTCGTGTTGGCCGTGAATGTCGATGAGTTCGGCGGCGATTTCCCGCAAAATGGCGGCAGTAGCGGGTTTGTTGTTGATGCGGGCGGTGCTTTTGCCGTCGGGGTAAATCTCGCGAGTGAGGATTAAAGCGTCCTCGTCGGCAGAAAAGCCGTGCTGTGCGATTTTCGCCACCGTAGAGGGCGGTAAATCGCCGAAAACCGCGGTGATATGCGCTTTTTCCGCACCGCTCCGGACAATATCGCGGGAGGCTCGTCCCCCCAAAATCGCCTTAATCCCGCTAATCAGTATGCTTTTGCCCGCCCCCGTTTCACCCGTGAAGACGTTAAAACCCGCACAAAAGCCGACTCGCGCCTGCTCAATTACGGCCAAATTTTCAATATAAATTTCACGTAGCATAGCTTCACCGCCCTGTAAATCTATAGTAGTTTACATCAAAAAATTACACAAAATCACATGTAAATCTATGTGAGTTTACATGTCCAAAATCCGCTCGTACAAAGCCTTTGCGGCCGCTTCGGTACGTGCGAGTATAAAAACCGTGTCGTCGCCTGCGATTGTCCCGACGACGTTCGGGAAATTCATGCCGTCGAAGGCGTTACACGCCGCGCCCGCCCACCCGGGATTGCACTTCAGCACGACGGTATTCAGCGCGTAATCCGCGCTGAGAACCGCTTGAGAGAACATCAAGGCCGACTTTTTATTCTCAGCCGCACTTTTCTTGAAATAGCGGCTGACGCCGCTCTCGGACAGGCTTTTCTCAAGGCCGAGCTCGTTTATGTCGCGCGAGACCGTCGCCTGTGTCACCTCAAAACCGCTGTTTTTCAGCTCGGCAATCAGCATTTCCTGATTTTCAATCTCGTTTTCGCGGATAATTCGCAAGATTTCTGCGAGACGTTTCTTTTTCAATTTTTTCACCACCATGCCGCCCATACCTGAATGAAATTCAATGAAATTTTGCGGCATGGGACATGCCTTCCTTGAACATTATCAAAGTTAAACCTACAATAATCTACTTAAATATTAGTCGTCGCTCGTATTATTTGTCAATCCCCGATAGATTTCCGACTTCGCGAACCCCGTCTCCCATGCGGCGATTTTGCAGGCCTCGGCGGGCTTTTTCCCGCTCTGGATAAGGATTACAGCGATTTTTACGGCCTCTTGCAGGGTGGATTGCAACTGCGACTGCGATTGCGATTGCGATTGCAATTGCTGCGGGGGTGCGTCCAAAACCAGCACAAACTCGCCCCGCGGCTGGGTTTCCTCGTACCGCGCAATCATTTCTTCGAGGGTGCCGCAGAGGACTTCTTCGTGAATTTTTGTCAATTCGCGGCAGACGGCGATTTTCCTGTTGCCGAGGGTTTTGTGCAGGTCTGAAAGGGTTTTTCGGAGCTTGTGCGGGGCTTCGTAGAGGATTAGTAGGCCGTCGTAATTTTGCAGTTGCAGCAGTCTTTCCCTGCGTGGGCGCGGGTTTACGCTCAGGAAGCCCTCGAACGAGAATCGGCGGCACTCGAAGCCGCTCAAAGCCAATGCGGCGACCAACGCGCTCGGCCCGGGGACGACCTCAACGTCCAAGTCGGCATCGCGGCAAACCCGCACCACGTCTGCGCCGGGGTCACTTACGCAGGGCATGCCCGCGTCGGTGATGAGGGCGCAAGATTCGCCGCCTTGCAGTCTTTCGGCAATTTTCGCGGCAGTTTCCCGTATATTGTGTTTGCGGCAGGAAATTAACGGCTTCTTTATACCATATCTTGATAATAATTTCAAGGAGACCCGCGTGTCTTCGGCGGCGATAAAGTCGGCTTTGGCGAGTGTTTCCAACCCACGCGCCGAAATGTCGCCCAAGTTGCCGATGGGCGTGCCGGTGACGTACAAAGTGCCATGAATACTGCTCATATCGGTAAATCCTTCAAGTAATTTCGGTACTCCGCGCCAATTTCGCGGTGGGCAAGCGCGATTTCGGTCACGGCCTTCATCAAACCGAGCTTGTTTCCGGTGTCAAACCGCACGCCATCGAAGTCTACGCCGGTCATGCCGTCCTCGTTTGCAAGGCGTTTCATGGCGTCGGTCAGCCAAATTTCGCCGCCGAGACCGGGTTTTGTCTGCTCCAAAATCGGGAAAATTTTCGGCGGGAGCACGCACCTGCCGAGTATTGAAAAGTTCGTGAAAATCTGTTCGGGAGCGGGTTTTTCAATCATGTCGGTGATTCTGTACAGGTTATTTTCGAGCAGTTTCGCGTCGAGCGACGAGTACTTGGTAATTTCGGCGGCGGGAAACTCTTTCATGGCGACCGCGCCCAACCCGTACTTCTCGTAAGCCTCGCAAATCTGCATAGTTACAGGCTTTTTATATACGCCAACCCCCGCGTTGTTTGGGTGACAACCTTGACTGGTTGGCGGGGTTTCGCCCCCGTCAACCTCCGCACCGTCCTGACAACCTTGTAAGGTTGTCGGAGTTTCGTAGTTCGTTGAGCCACAAGCCGTTGGCGAATTTTCCGAAATCAATATATTGTGGTGACAACCCTGTGCAGTTGACGGCACATTACCGCGACAACCCACCGAAGTTGACACCATAATATCATCGGGGTAGACAACCGCAATCGGCTCATCGCCCGCGAAGCCCTTCGCCAAAAGCACCGCGCTCCCCGAACCGCGCATAATCGGCTGGCGAATGTAGGTTATATCGGCGATTTTCGCGGTTTGCAACAGCTCGTCGTAGAGTTTTTGGCTCTTGCAACTCAAGGCGGCTTCAAGCTCGGGGTGGCGGTCGAAATGCTCTTGTACTGCGCCTTTGCCCCTGCTCAAGACGATTAAAATATCGGTTATGCCCGAATCCGCGAGCTCCTCCACTATATATTGTATCGACGGCTTGTCAACAATTGTCAACATCTCTTTCGGGACGGCTTTCGTAGCGGGGAGCATGCGGCTGCCGAATCCCGCGGCTAAAATCACGGCTTTTTTGACTTTCATATTTTCACCAAGCCCTTTCTGCACAAGAGTGCACCTCAAAATATCTTCTCCCGCCTTTATGGGAGTGGGGTTCAAGGTTATTCCCATTGTATTTTTCTTTTATTTTAGCATAAAAAACACAAGAAGTCAAATTAAATTGACAAATGGATTTAGATGGTGTATAATATATATAGAAATGGGGTTTTCAACTGTAATCAACCCGCAATACACGCCGTTTTATGTAGGGACGACCGCCCCCGGTCGTCCGTTCATCACCGGAAACGCGGCGAATGTTTTCAAGCAAACGGACGACCGGGGCGGTCGTCCCTACAACCCAAACCCCGCGCAAACGGAGGTTGTCACAAATGCCAAATGAATACAATTGCCCGCTCATCAATCTAAATATTGACGAAACTGTTTGCTATGATATACAAATGGTGACTTCCGGAATGATTAAAAAAAGCGTGTTGCAGGACTATGATTTCCCGATTGACGAGGGCTTAGTCACCAAGGAACGGGCGGCGCACCTGTGCGAGGCGTGTCCGTTTAATCAATTAAAGCCTGTGTACTATATAAATGCGATTGCAGAAAGGAAAAGGTAGAAAAAATGCAAAACACCGAAAGAACAACCCACACAAACGGCAGTTTCAAGGTCTCGGAGGAGGTCGTGGCGAAGATTGCGCGGCTGGCGGCAAGCGAGGTTGAGGGGGTCGCCCTTGAACCCGTTAACGCGGGCAGATTGGCGCGGCAAGGCGCGGGCGCAAGCTCCGTCAAGCCCGAAAACGCCGCGTCTGCCGGGAAAATCGCGCAGATTGCACACGCCGCAAAAGCGACAAGCGTCGCAGGTTTTACCAACGTCGCGAGGATTGCGCGTGCCGCGAAAATCGCACGCCCCGTGAGGGTTCGTCTAACCAAAGAAGCCGCCGAAATCGACATCGCGATTATCGCCCTGCAAGGCTCAAAAGCCGCCGTTACGGGCGAAAATGTACAGCGTGCCGTCAAGTCTGCCGTGCAGAATATGACGGGGATTGCGGTCTCGAAAGTCAACGTGCGAATCGCGGGGATAAGACTTGCGGAAACAGTGGTGTAAACTTTGAAAGAACCGGTGCAAATCGGGGAAAACAATCCCTGCGAGGGGGAACGAAACTTTCAAATGCACTTTTGTGCGAGAAGGACATAGCGAAAAATGAAAAACAATAAATTGAACCGCCACGAAATCCGCCAAGCCGCATTGATACTGCTTTATCAAGCCGAAGTACTCGAAGCTATTCCGAGCGACGGCTCGCTTGAACCTGCGCCCGACATCGAAAATATTAAGGCCGACTGCGTCGAGGCGTTCGGGCTTGCGGTCGATTCCGAGGTCATGAAATTGGTTCGCGGGGTGCTCGAAAACAAGGCCGCGCTTGACGAAATCATCAATAAATACAGCCCCGTTCGCAAGGTCGAGCGTATTCCGAAAATAAATTTGGCAATAATGAGAATGGCGTTGTACGAGATGGATTTTATGGCCGCAGTGCCCGACAAAGTCGCTCTGAATGAGGCAATCGAGCTTTCAAAGGAGTTCGCGTTTTCGCCCGACAGCAAGCTAATCGGCGGGCTGATTGGCGGGTACTATAAGGATAAGCATAATGTCAAATAAATTTATCGCAACCGTCTCTCAAGTCAATCGCCGTGCCGCTTTGACGCTCGGCAAGGACACCGCTCTCAGCGGGCTTTTTGTCAAGGGCGAGGTGTCAAATTTCGTCTGCCACTACAAAACCGGGCATCTTTATTTCACCCTCAAAGACGAGTCGAGTGCCTTGAAATGCGTGATGTTCGCGGGCGATGCGGCGCGTTTGAATTTCATGCCCGAGAACGGGCAAATCGTGATTGCAAGCGGGAAAGTCGGCATATACGAGCGCGACGGAGCCTATCAACTTTACGCAAATTCGCTCGAACCCGAAACGGTGGAATCGGACACCGACAGCCTTTACGCGCTGTTCCTAAAACTCAAGGAAAAATTGCAAACTGAAGGAATCTTCGCGAATTGCCGTCCACTGCCGGTGTACCCGAAAAAAATCTGCCTGATAACTTCAAAAGACGGCGCGGCGTTGCAGGATATTTTGTCGGTTTTTGCGCGGCGTTACCCGGTTTTGCAGGTGGATATAATTCCGGTTTTGGTGCAAGGCGCGGGGGCGGCAAAGTCGCTCGTGGCCGCTGTTAAGTCGGCACAGGGTTTGGATTGCGATGTGATTATAATTGCACGCGGGGGCGGTGCGGCAGAGGATTTGCAGGCGTTCAATGATGAGCAATTAGCGCGGGAAATTTTCGCGAGTAGAACACCCGTAGTCTCCGCAATCGGCCACGAAACTGATTTTACAATAGCCGATTTCGCCGCGGATTTACGCGCCCCGACACCCTCTGCCGCCGCCGAAATTACCACCCCCGACCTCGCCGAAATTGTCCCGTCATTACTGCAAACTCTCGCGGGATTTCGGCGGCGTGTCTTCGGAATACTCGACAAAAAACAAGCCCGACTTGACTACACCCGGCGGCGAATTACCGCGCAAATGAAAAATTTAATTGCCCTAAAAAAACAAAAATTGCAAGCCGCCGAAACACTAATTCACGCCCTCAACCCCGACAAAATTTTTGCACGCGGATTCGCCGCCGTCTTTGATAAAAGCGGCAGGGCGGTGAAAAATTCGGGGGCGGTGGAGGTCGGCGATGAGCTTAATATAAGGCTGTCGCAGGGGGAAATAACCGCGATTGTGAAACAATGCAAAATGCAGAATGCAGAATGCAGAAATGAATAAAATTTTGATGTTTATTTCCGTCGGAATCCAACCAAAAAAATAAAATTATTTCTGCATTCTGCATTATTACTTCTGCATTATGTGAGCAAGGAGAAAACATGAAAAATACTAACACTTTCGAGCCTTCAATGAAGCGTCTCGGCGAGATTTCCGAGATGATGAACGACGACGATTTGTCGTTAGAGGAGGCGTTGAAACTTTACGGCGAGGCCGAGGATTTGGTCGCGGTTTGCAAGACCGAGATGGAGGAAGCCCGCCTGCAATTGCGGGAAATTTTCACGGGGGGCGAGGGTAATTGAGCGACTTAAAAATGCTGAAAAATTACGGCGATTATAAAAAAATGGTTGAGGATTTTTTGCAGTTATCCGAATTAAAAAAGCTTCAAAATTGCCCTCTTGCGCCGCCGATTCTTCACAGCCTAAACGCAGGTGGCAAGCGGCTCCGACCGGTGTTGACTTTGGCGTTTTGTGAGGCGTACGGCGGCGAAGTAAAACGCGCTTTGCCGATTGCGGCGGCGATTGAATTACTGCATACGTCCACGCTCATTCAAGACGACCTGCCCTGCATGGACGACGACGATATGCGGCGCGGGCAGCCGTCCTGCCACAAGAAATTCTCGGAGAGTGACGCGGTTCTCGCGGCAAGCCGCATGGCGTTTTGCGCCTTTGAACTAATCGCAAAAGCCGCGTTGCCGTCTGAAAAAATCGTGCGAATTACGCAGGAAATTTCCGCTTGCATGGGCGCGGTTTACGCGGGCCAAAAATTGGATTTGTTGCATGAAAATTCTGCGGAATTTGCAAGCATTTCTCCTGAAAAAATCCTCGAAATTTACGAAAAGAAAACCTGCGCGTTGTTGCAAGCGGCGTGTGTCTGCGGGGCGATAATTGCGACTGAAACTGGAACTGAAAATTCGACTGAAATTGCAATTGCAACCGCGAAAAATTACGCGCTAAAACTCGGACTTGCCTTTCAAATTACCGACGACATTTTAGACTTGACGAGTACCGCGGAAGCCCTCGGCAAGCCGATTAACAGCGATATTAAAAATAAAAAAAATACATACGTTTCCGCAATCGGCTTAGAAAAATCACGCAACACTGCGCGGAAATTAACCGCAGAAGCGATTGAATTACTCGACAGTATTTGCGACAATTTTTTCTTGAAAAATCTCACTGAAAATTTGCTAAACCGCGAAATGTAGGGGCGCGTATTACGCGCCCGCAACCTCACGGAAACGCGGAAATTTACGGACGAGTTTCTATGGCGCACCCCAACAAAAAACAGAACAGGAAAATTTAAGCATGGAATTTTTTCACGACATCTACAACCCCGCACTGTTAGCGGCTTTGATGAGTTGGCTCACGGCTCAAATTATCAAAACTTTGCTGTACGTTTTGACCCACAAAAAATTCAGCGTCGAGCGATTTTGGGGGGCGGGCGGCATGCCGTCCTCGCACGCGGCCGCGGTCTGCTCGCTTGCGGTGGTAATCGGCGCGGTTGAGGGGGTGCAATCGGCGGTGTTTGCACTCGCGATGATTTTCGCGCTGGTGGTGATGTACGATGCCTCCGGAGTGCGTCGTGCCGCGGGTTTGCACGCCCGCGAAATTAACCAAATCAAAAACATAATCGAGAATTTCGGCGCGGAAATGCGTAAGCCCGGCGCGAAAACTTTCGAGGAAACAAAAAAGCAACTGAAAGAATTTTTGGGCCACTCGCCCGTGGAGGTTTTCATGGGGGCAATGCTTGGGGTGGCGGTGGGGATTTTGTTTGCGTTGGTGTAAGGGGTGCTGTAGGGACGACCGCCCCCGGTCGTCCGCAAACCTCGCACAGCCGCCGAAAACCCGCGGGCGAACGCAGGTCGCCCCCACAGTGAAAAAATTTTTTTTTGGGTAATAATTTTACATATGGTAGGGGGGGGAGGCGGTTGC
>WRMK01000062.1 GCA_009777155.1 Oscillospiraceae bacterium | reverse complement strand
TGTTTAGCAACTATAACTGTAACACAGGTTTCCTTTTTCCGCTATTCTTTTTTTGTGGAGTGTAACACTTCTATTGTAATCCTACACACCATATATGGTGTCCGCAAAATCCCCCTTTACAAACCCAAAAATTTATTGTATAATAAAATTAGGAGGCCTCATGAAAATTTTCGACACCCATACACACTACGACGACCGCGCCTACGACGCCGACCGCTACGAGCTGATTGAGCAGTTGCTCAGTGACAACGTCGCCGGCTTTGTCGCAATCGGCTGTACTCTTGAACGCAGCCAAAAGGCGGTAGCCCTCGCCGAAAAGTACCCGAACGAGAAAATTTTCGCGGCTGTCGGGATTCACCCGCAGGACGTTGAAAGCCTACCGGATGACTACTTGCAAGCCCTTGAAAATTTAAGCCAAAGCCCCAAGGTCGTTGCGCTCGGCGAAATCGGCTTGGAATATTTTCGCGAGTATAATAAGGTGATACAGCAGAAAATTTTCCGCGAACAACTGGCACTTGCGGCGCGGCTGAATCTGCCCGTGATTATACACTCGCGTGAAGCCTTCGCCGATGCTTACGAGATTTTGCGGGAGTATATGCAAGCAGATTCATCGCGAAAGGCCGTCTGCCACTGCTTTTCCGAGGACGGCGAGGCGGCGAAACTCCTTTGTGACTTAGGCGTACACATCAGCTTTACCGGCGCAATCGCCTTTGAAAAGAAGACTGAGCGCGCAATTGAGGCCTGCAAAGCCGTGCCGCTTGAACTGCTCTTGCTCGAGACCGACTGCCCGTATCTTGCGCCGCCGCCATTCCGCGGAAAACGCTGTGATAGCGGCATGATGAAGTACACCGCGCAGAAAATTGCGGAGGTCAAAAATTGCACGGTTGATGAAATTGTGCGGGTTTGTAACGAGAATGCTATGCGGTTTTTCGGGGTGGAAATTTAGACTTATGGGAGTTATTTTAGGCATATTGGGCATAATCGGGTTGTTAATTATCATTTTGAATTGGTACACACGCTATTTTGCGTGGGTTGTGATACCGAAAATGTCACAAGAGGAACGCGACCAAAGGCTCGGAGAGCCGTTCATTCCTATCATTGGCGGGTTATTTGTTTATCTTGCTTTGCATTTTTTGGGCGCACCGATTTACTTGAAAATATTACCTTTTATAGTGGATTACGGTTGCTTTTTAGGTACTGTATCTTTTATAATTGGTATGTTTATGAATATTTTTGACAAACCTACAAAGTAAGTTGCCATGCGGTTTTTTGAGGGTGGAAATTTGAAAATAATTAGAAAATTAGACGGCGGATTTGCGGGCGATATACATTTAATCGAAACTGCGGACGGCGCGCGGTCTATTCGCAAGTCTTACGCGAATAATCCTACTGTCGATTTGGACGCAGAGTGGAACGCGCTTGTGTTCCTGCATGGCAAAGGCTACAGCGTGCCGAAGCCGCTCCACAAAACCGCCGACGAAATGTATATGCAGTATATAAATAACGGGGTTTTGTGGGATTTTTATCAAGCAACTGACACCGCAACACGGCACGATTTACTTGACAAATTTACAAAATTACTTTATGATTTACACGTTTTAGATGTTAATTCGTACAACATTAATTTTATCGAAAATGAACTTGCCGAAATAAAAAATATTTTGAAAGAAAAGCAGCTGAAAAATTATTTTTCGGCACTTGAAAAACTTGAATCGCGGTCGGTAAATATTGCGGTGAAAACGCCGTGTTTTATTCATCGTGATTATCACCCGTGGAATGTTTTAGTTGACACTGACGAAAGGCTTTATGCCGCCGATTTGCCGCTGTCTCAAGGGGATTTTCGGTTCGATGTGGCGTGGACTTTTATGCTCATGTCGCGCAGTGGATTTCGGGAGTTTGCGGAAAAATTCTTGCTCGAGTATGCTAAGTTAAATTCAAGCGTTTATGATGATTTTGATTTTTATAAGTCACTCGCTAATTTGCGCTGGCTTGCTAATGTGAGCAAGTTTGCACATGGGCAAGCGGAGTTGGAGTGTTTTCGCCACTGGATTAGGCAAGCGGAGATGTTTTTGGAACGGGAGTAGAAAATGAACGATTTATTGTTAGAAAAATATAACTTTCTTAATGAAAACGAGAAGAAATTTATTGTCTCATTTAACGATGAGATGGCAAAAATCGGCTATGTAAATAGCGGCATACAGGACTATGTTGTTTTTGGAAAATATAAGATTGAGTACTATAAATTAGGGCTCAAAACTAAGAAAATTATCGCGCGAATTTATATTCGAGACGGGGATGAAAAAATCGCCGCACGGTGGGGTGGAAACGGCTTGGGGATTGCTTTGCGGCTGTATTTCACGAATATAAATAAACATAAAACTTATATAGAAAACGCGCCCGATTTTATCAAGACGCCGTTCATAGATAATCATAGTATTTGCCACGATTGTAAAGTGAATTGTAATCGCAAAAAAGTATATATGATAGACGGAAAAATGTACACTAAATGTACCGACTGTGCTTTTATGTTTGAAAAACCTAATGCGGAAAATGTTATGGAATATATTAATTTATTGAAGTTGTTTTACTTGACAAAAGGAGTAGAAAAATGAATGAACTTGACAACACCATAATGACATTTAGACAACATATTTCTGCCCCCATTTTGTCAATTAAACGAATGGAAAGCGAAGCCATAAACACTGTCTACCGCGTTGATACAGGGGACGGTTCGTACATTTTCAAGCGGTACACTTCCGGGTGGCCGGAGGCCGGAAAAGTGCCATTTGTCGAGGCAAAATTGACCGAATATAATATCCCGCATGCAGAGTTGATTGTCTACCACCGCGATGAAAATGACTACACAAAAAGTTACTTAATTGAGCGATTTTTGCCGGGCAAATCGGCCGATTTGTTGGCAATGACGATAGACGATGAACGCGCTCTGTATGCGGGATTGGGCGAGCTGATGAGCCGTACGCATACGATTCCGTTGGTCGGTTACGGGTATCTCGGCGAGGGCGTGGCGGGGTGTGAAACTTTCAGCGAATTTGCCGGGTGGCAAGACGTGAATGAGAATCTGCGGGGCGTGGTTTATTCCGAAGAAACGTTAGATAAATTAATGCTGAAATTCGAGGAAACATTAAAACCATGTGACGCGTTGCCGCCGACAATTTGCCATATAGATTTGGCCAAGAAAAACATCATAATCGACGACGAAAATAACCTCACGCTTATTGACTGGGACTGCGTTTATGCCTTGCCGTGGGTATGCGAAATTTCACGTTTGAAATTACTACTGCACCAAAGATACCCGCGCAAAACAGCCGATGAACTTTTGCAAGTTTTCATCGAAAACTATACACCGTCGCACGGGGAAATTGACATATATTTTGCACATGAAAATGTGCTGTATGCGTGGTTCGCGCTGATGTCGGTTAATGGCGTAGTCGGGAAGCCTGAATTTGAACAGCAACAAAGCGAGTTTCAAGCGGCGTTGGCTAAATTAAATTGGGGGTAGAAAATGAGTGAACTTGACAACGCCATGAAAATTACAACCGAAAGACTGATTATCCGCGAGTTTGCGGCGGAAGATGCCGCGGCTTTGCTGAAAATAAAAAACGACGAGCAAGTTTTGAAGTACGATCCGGAATTTATAGGGCGCGATGCGGGAATTTCCGATGCGCGAAACTGCATTAAAACCATGAAAATAGAGCCTTTCACAGGTGCAAAATACTACGCGATTTGCCTGAAAGAAACCGGTGAAATTATCGGCGCAGTGACTACCGGCATGAGCGAATATCTCTACGAACCCGAAATCGGTTGGATGATGAACAGCAACTTTACAGGGCGCGGATACGCTTCGGAAGCGGGAAAGGCTGCCTCGGACTACTTTTTAGACAAACTGTCACTTGATTTTATTGCGGTCACCATGGACACCGACAATCCCGCCTCTTTCAAAACCGCCATAAACAGCGGATTTAAGCTGTTTGAGAAGCGTTACCCTAACAATTATTTTTACGGTAAACACGACCACAAGAATTTCGCGGAAGTCGCCGCTTACTTCAAAGAGCAGCAAACACGCGGCTTTTGCGACGGTTATTACTACTTCAGAAAGTTTAATAAAAACAGCAAAATCGCAAGCAAATTCTACGGCGATACAAAGTATACAGGGCGTTTTGCGTGATACTTTTGCATACTACTTTACAGGAGAAATTACAATGTCACAAAACCTCACAGCGGAGCAGAATTTTCGTATTTATCACTTCACCGAAACAGCAAAACTTATACGCGCATTTAGAAAAAATTTCGGCGAAGAAACTTATGCAATTGTCGTCAAACAAAGGGGCGAACAGGCGTTTGACACGTGGAGAAAAATCGCCGCCGACAACGCGAGTAACACCATTCACGATTTAATAAAACTGCTTTGGAAACCGCTGCAAAATGAGGGTTTTGAGTATCAAGTTTGTGAAACTGAATCGGGCGTAAAAGTTAACTGTACACGTTGCGGATTGCACGATTTGGCGCGGCATTGCGGGATTACAGACGAGGCATTTTATATGTTTTGCGAATGTGACCCGTACATAACCGAGGGTTTTAATCCGAATATCGGCCTAAAACGGACAAAAACACTTATGCAGGGGCATGATTTTTGCGACTTTTTATATTACTATAAAAACTTAAAAGGAGAATCGGAAATATGCTGACAGACATTGAAATTGCGCGTGGTGCGAAGATGAAAAAAATTGCGGAAATTGCACAAATGTTGGGAGTTAGTGACACTGAAATTGAGCCGATTGGACACTATAAAGCGAAAGTTTCAGATGAACTTTTTGACAGGGTAAATAATTGCAAAAATGGCAAAAACGGTAAACTTATACTTGTCACTGCGATTAATCCAACGCCCGCCGGTGAGGGTAAAACCACGACTTCTGTGGGTTTAGCGCAGGGTTTTTGGAAAGTTGGAAAAAAAGCAGTTTTGACTTTGCGCGAGCCGTCACTTGGGCCTGTTTTCGGGGTCAAGGGCGGCGCGGCGGGCGGCGGGTACTCGCAAGTGGTGCCAATGGAGGACATAAACTTGCATTTTACGGGCGATATGCACGCGATTACAAGTGCGAATAATCTGCTCTGCGCCTTGCTTGACAACTCTTTGCAACAGGGAAATCCGCTCGGAATTGACCAGCGGCGAATCCAAATAAAACGCTGCCTTGACATGAACGACCGCGCCCTGCGAAATACCGTAATCGGCATGGGCGGCAAAATCGACGGAATCCCGCGCCAGGACGGGTTTATCATCACTGTGGCGAGCGAAATTATGGCGATTTTGTGCCTCGCTGAAAGTATCGCGGACTTGAAAAAACGACTTAGTGACATTTTAATCGCTTATAATTACAATAATGAGCCGATTTTTGCGCGTCAGTTACAAGCAGAAGGCGCGATGGCGGCACTGCTCAAACACGCGCTGAAACCTAATTTAGCGCAAACTTTGGAAAACACTCCCGCGATAATTCACGGCGGGCCGTTCGCGAATATTGCACACGGTTGCAACTCGGTTCGGGCGACAAAATTGGCACTGAAACTTGGCGATTTTGTAATTACCGAAGCGGGTTTTGGCTCGGATTTGGGCGCGGAAAAATTCTTCGACATTAAGTGCAGATTCGCAGGTTTGAAGCCTGATTGCGCGGTTTTAGTCGCGACTGTAAGAGCGTTAAAATACAACGGCGGCGTTGCAAAAACCGACTTGGTTTTAGAAAATCTTGACGCTTTGAAAAACGGCGCGGTGAATCTCGCTGTGCACATTGAAAACATTAAAAAATTCGGCGTTCCCGTCGTGGTTGCAATCAATCGTTTTGGCACTGATACAGCTTCCGAACTTGAATTTTTGGAAAGTTTCTGCAAGGATTTAGGCGTGAAATTCGCACTTTCGGAAGTCTTTGAAAAAGGCGGCGAAGGCGGTGTGTCACTGGCGAAAACCGTGATTGAAACTGTGGAAAACTCACCGTCTAACTTCAAAACTTTATACGATTTGAATTTGTCACTAAAGGAAAAAATTAATGTAATTGCACGCGAAATTTATCGCGCAGACGGCGTAAAATTTGAAACAACCGCGGAAAAATCTATTGCGGAAATTGAAAAAAACGGATACGGAAATGTTCCTGTTTGTGTTGCAAAAACGCAATATTCGTTGTCAGACGACCCGACAAAACTCGGCCATCCAAGAAACTTTACAATAACAGTCCGCGACGTGAAAATCTCGGCGGGAGCAGGGTTTGCGGTGGCAGTGACCGGCGACATAATGACGATGCCGGGCCTGCCGAAAGTCCCGTCCGCCGCGAATATTGACATTGACGACGACGGAAATATTACGGGGCTTTTTTGAGCCGAAAAGGAGCATATTTTGTCAAGTAGAAATTGTCAAGTAATCAGAAATATTTTGTCAAGTTCGGTGGAAGAAACTATACAAGCGGGCGAGATTTTGGGGCGCGAAATTGCCTGTAATAATGCGGATAATTGCGCGATTTTGCTGAATGGCGAACCGGGCGCGGGCAAGACTTATTTTACAAAAGGTGTAGCGCGCGCTTTGGGTGTAATTGAAGAAATTACCAGCCCGACTTTCGCACTTGTAAATGAATATTTTTACGCCGAAAAACGCTTTTTCCACTTCGATTTGTACAGAATTTCAAGTTTTGACGACCTTTATGCAATCGGTTTTTTTGATTACATTAACCAAGGAATAATTGTCATTGAATGGAGTGAAAATGTCACCGATTTAGAGAAAGAATTTGAAAAATTTTACAAGATTAAAATTAGAAAAATCAGTGAAAATGAGAGGGAAATTAATGTTAATTCTCGGGCTTGACAGTACCGCTAAAGCCGCTTCCTGTGCGGTTTTTGACACTGTTGAAAAAACTATAATCGCTTATGGCGGCGTTAACGCAAAAGTGACACATTCCGAAACTTTACTGCCGCTCGTCGAAAGCGTTTTGAAGGCGGCAAAACTTACACTAAATGACATTGACACTTTTGCAGTCGCGAACGGGCCGGGTTCTTTTACGGGTGTGCGGATAAGTGTCTCAGCAATCAAAGGCATGGCTTTCGCGCTTGACAAGCGGGTTTGCGGCGTTTCAACTTTGTTGTCACTCGGGTATAATTTAGCGGGTTTTGAGTGCATTGCGTGTTGCGTTATGGACGCACGGCGCGGGCAATTTTACAACGCGCTTTTCAGAATAAGTGACAAAAAAATCACCCGCCTTACCCCCGACAGAGCCGCTTCTACAGCGGAATTAGCGAGTGAGTTAATGCAATTTGAAAGTGACAAAATATTAATAGTAGGAGATGGCGCGGAGTTGTTTTTTGACAGTTTGCAGGTAGAAAAAAACGTGTTAGATTTACACCTCGCGCCGCTCCCGCAAATCCACCAAAACGCAGTGTCAGTCTGCCTTGCCGCGAGTTCTGAAATCGCGGAAAACGCTGTAACTGCGAAAGAATTAATGCCGCTGTACCTGCGTTTACCGCAGGCAGAACGGGAAAGGAAAAAACCTTGAAAACAAATCATTTTATTGCGGGGAGCAAATTTTTTAATTGCATAATTGTGCAGAAAGGGCATGGTGAAAAACTATGATTTACATTGGTTCGGACCACGCGGGTTATCCGCTCAAGCAAAAAATTATCGAGTATTTTAATGAAAAAAATATCACTTTTACCGACTGCGGTTGTGACGGCGAGGCGGTCGATTATCCCGATATTGCGCGGGAAGTTTGCAAAAAAGTGTTAAGTTTTGAGGGCGCAAAAGGTGTGCTGATTTGCGGTTCGGGAATCGGGATTTCTATAGCTGCGAACAGGCTTCGTGGGATTCGCGCCGCACTCTGCGCCGACTATTATTCGGCGAAATTTACACGCAAACACAACGACGCAAATGTCATTTGTTTCGGGTACAATATTATCGGGCCGGGGTTGGCGTGCGAGTTGTTGGACGTTTTTTTAGACACTGAATTTGACGGCGGCAGGCATGCTCTGCGGATTGAAAAAATTGAGGATATTAACTCATAAAAGGGACATTAAAACTATGAAAATTTACACGATTATCGCGGGAGTAAACGGCGTCGGAAAGTCAAGTTTGTCGGGGGTTTTAAGGGCTGAAAGAACCGATTTAGGCGACATTATTGACACCGACAAAATCGCCGCTGACAGCGGTTTTACAGCGATTGAAGCGGGCAAGACTGCCATTAAAAAAATCGACGAATATTTTTCTAAAAACTTGTCATTCACGCAAGAAACTACACTTTCGGGACGGCGCACCGAAAAAACCATCAAAACCGCAAAAGAAAATGGTTATTCTATACGTCTTTTTTATATCGGTTTGGACACTTCCGACGAAAGTGTCAAGCGTATAAAAAATCGGGTGGAAAAAGGCGGGCACGACATTCGGCAAGATGATGTTGAGCGTAGATTTTCTACTCGCTTTGAGTCGCTTGCGAAAGTGCTTGCCTACTGCGATGAGGTGACTTTTTACGACAACGAAAACGGCTTCGCAGAAGTCGCCCGGTACACTAATTTCACCCTCAAAATTAAAGGCGATTATCTACCTAAATGGCTTACAGAATTGCAAGAAACTTTACAAAAAAAACAGCAGTAACCCTGCTGTTTTTTATTCATTTAACGCCTCAAAAACCTCCAAAATACTCTGCACAAAATAGAACCCGTTCTCCTCAAAAATAATTACAACTTTCTCGAATTTCGGGATTTTTGTGCCGTTTGCGGAGACTGCCGGCGCGTGAAATTCCACGCCGTTGTATAGGAATTCAACCACGCCGTAATCGCCTGCCGCGCCGTCGATTTCCTCGTACGCAAAACCCTGTATATCCGCGGCGGCATCGCCTTTCGGAAGTGTCTTGTTTTTCACTTTCGCAATTGTCGAAGCCGCAAAATATTGCACCGTGAAACAGGCGAAAAACCCCGCCATTAACGCTATCGGCAGTGAAATAATTCGCACGCCGACAAGCTCCAAAAAAAATCCCGCCGCCCCAAAAGTTAGAAAAAAAACCACCGCCATAGTGAGATTTTCAGGCAAAAATTTCTCAATCGGAATGGTACTTCCGGTTAGCTTGAACAGCTTTTTTTCGACCCCGAAACTCTCGATTTTTTCCATGTAACGCAGCACCATATCGGTGATTAGAAGTGCGGCTGATGCGAATAAAATTATCAGGTAAAAATAATTCATGGTGCTTAAATTTCCTCAAAAAACATGGTAATATATGTAGGGACGACCGCGGCGGGTCGGCATGGGGGCGGTGCAGTGCACGGGGGTCTATGTCCGCGCCACCGCAGATGAATCGCACGACCCGCTTTTGCGCTCGTTCAAGCTTAACTCACTCGTCATAAAGATTTTGTAGATAGAAGAACCCCTTATGAGGATAGACTTTTAATATATATTGAGCCTATAAGTCGCCAAGGGGAAAGGTTCATGTCGAGGTAGTGGGAGATGATAGGTTTGTGTGTGCGTGCGGTGCAATGCACTGCGATTCACTGCGGTTGCGCGGACATAGACCCCCGTGCACTGCACCGCCCCCATGCCGACCCGCCTCCCTACGTTTCTAAAATTTCAAATCTAAGTTTCTGAATCCGCTTATTTTTGAGTGACAAAACAGTGATTCTGAATCGCTCGGTTACAGTGACATTTTGCTCGTCGGGGATTTTTCCGAACAGCTCGAAAACCCAGCCGCCGACTGTGAAACTGTCGCTTTCGGGGTCGATGAAAAAGTCCATTTCACGCTTCTTAAAATAGCGATTGAAATCATTAATTGACAACTCGCCGGACGCCTCGAAAATATTGTCGGCGGTGAAAATTATTGGTGATGAAACTTCATCTCCCTCGTCCCAAATTTCGCCGACTAACTCCTCCAAAATGTCCTCCAAAGTCACCAATCCCGCCGTCCCGCCGTACTGGTCAACCACCACGGCAAGATGAAGTTTTTCCTTCTGCATAAGTTTCAAAACCTCGGAAATTTTCATCAGCGCAGTGACGTAAATTGCGTCTTTCATGATTTCCCTAATTGAAAAAGTCCCATTATTTTCTGCAATAAGACGCCGCATAAAGTCTTTGTTATACAGGGTTCCCGCGATATTGTCAATCGTTTTTTCGTAGACGGGAATCCGCGAGTAACCCTCGCTCAAAAACAAATCGCGGACTTTTTTTATGTCCTCGTTGACCGACACCGCGACAATATTGACACGCGGCGTAAGTATCTGCCCGGCCGTGGTCTCGTCGAAGATTAGCGCGCTTTTGACTAAGTTGGACTCCTGCTCCTCCAGCACCCCCTCGCCCTCGGCCTCGTCGATGAAGTGAATCAGCTCCTGCTCGGTCACGCTTACCGCTTTCTCACCTTTCGAGAATACGGTGTTTATGCCTTTTTGAATTAGCAGAAAAACCGCCGAAAAGGGCGTCATCACTGCAATGAACACCCACAAAAATCCGCCGAAAAACAAGCAGAATCCGTCCGCACGAATCCGCGCAATAGTCTTCGGCAAAACCTCGCTGAAAGTCAGCGTCAACGCCGTTACAACGGCGGTTGAGATGATGACGCCGTACCGCTCGGCGGCCTCGTCCGGCAACAATGTCAGTATCATCACCGTGACAATCGAGGCGATTGCGATGTTGACTACATTGTTGCCAATTAAAAGCGTCGAGAGGGTTTTGTCGTACTTTTCGAGTACGGCAAGGGCTTTTTTTGCCCGGTGTGAGCCTTGCTCGGCCTTGTATTTGAGCTTAATCCGCGAGACCGAGGTCAGCGCAGTCTCGCACGCCGAGAAGAACGCCGACATAAGTAGCAACACAAAAATAATAATAAATCTAATACTCATATTTTTATTATAACATAGCTTGACTTTCTTGTCAAATTAAAGTATAATAAAACTGCACGATTATTAAACGAATCGCGGGCGATTGGAAATCACCCCTACATATTGCGTTCATGAAACGCCGTAAGCCCGCATATTGTAGGGGCGAACTCTGTTCGCCCGCATTGAATATTTAATAAAGGTAGGGAAAATGAAAAAGATTCTTATAATTTTATTAGTCACATTGATTCTATTCACCGCCTGCGCCCTCGGGGACACCGCTGAAATTGACACCTCCGAAATCCCCGCAACGCCCATAGGGACCGGCGGGACGACCTTCAGGTTTGAAGTTATTCACACCACTGAAAGTACGTCAGTCTGGGCGGTCAGTACCGACGAAGCCACGGTCGGCGCGGCTTTGTTTGAGGTGGGAATTATCGACGACAAAAGTTTCGCGACTGTTGTCAACGGCATCCGCGCCGATTACGCCGAAGACGGCTACTGGTGGGCGTTTCACATCAACGGCGAAATGGCCCTCTCCGGCATGGATTCAACCGATGTGGAAGAAGGAAAAATTTATGCGCTCATCTACACAGCGGCTTAGAGATTTGACGGTATTCGCCATGCTCGGGAGCGTTTTGTTCGCTTCTCGAGTGATTTTGGCGTACGTCCCGTATCTTCAATTGGTCGGGCTTTTCATTGCGGCGTTCACCCTCACCTACAAAACCCGTGCCCTAATCCCGCTCTACGTTTATGTACTTCTCGAGGGCATTTACGGGAGTTTCGGGGTCTTTTGGTTCGCCTACTTGTACATTTGGTTGCCGCTTTGGGCGAGCTTCATGCTCGCGGGAAAAGTTTCGGCAAAACTGCCGCGAAAACTGCAAGTGCCGCTGTATATGCTGCTTTTGGGGTTACACGGCTTGGCTTTGGGGTTGCTCAGTATGCCAATCGGTGCATTTATGTTCGGGGTGCGGACGTGGCAAGGCGCGTTGGCGTGGGTTGCGGCGGGGTTCTCGTATGATATTTTGCACGCCGCATGTAATTTGGCACTCGGCATATTAATTTTACCGTTGTGTGACCTACTCAAAAAAGTAGAGCATATTCAACAATAGTTCGCGCGCATCTTGCCGGCGCATTTTCCGCCATACTGCGTTAAATTTTTGAGCAATGCACAAAGCATTACTCAAAAATTTGCCTTGTATGACGAAAAATTCGCTCGGCAATCTGCACGCGCCCTATTGTTGAATAAGCTCATTAGAAGCCGGCGGGGACAGCCGTTAGAGCCGTACCCGCCGCTTCCTGCTGAGGGGTATGGAAATTTAGCCTTCGCAATTTACGCAGGGGCCGGGAATAGGCACGGGATTATCGCCGCAACCTTCGCCCTCGCAATAATGCGGGTGGTAATGTCTGTGGTCGTGATGTCTGTTTTCGACGCGGTTAGTGACGACGTCGTAGTAGTGGTAGTCGTGTCTGTCCACAACATCATACTCATGGATAATGTCGTGTCTGTGCTTGACTACGTCGTGGTGTTTTACTACCTGTCTGTCATTTCTACAGCTGTACTCGCGATGTTCGTCACCGCAACCTCCGCCGCATCCGCCGCTCCCGCAACCACCGCCTACGCGGTTTTCAATTACGCGGTTCTCAATCCCGCCGCAGCCACCGCCGCAACCTCCGCCTTGACATTCGTTGTTGTAACAAGCCATTAAATTTCCCTCGCTTTCGCTATTATTGTAGTTTCGACAGCTTTTGCTAATCTCCACTGATATATACTATGCAAGGAGTAATCGAAATGTGCGAAAAATGTCGTAAAAAATATAAAACCCTCGAAAAATATTTTCGAGGGTTGTACTTTTGGGAATTTCGAGACAATCGACAAGTTTGTCTAATCTTTTTCAAACCTGCCGTTATATAATTAAAGTGTATTACTAAATTAGTGTACGTTTGTCAATGATATGTTACAAATTTTTTCAAAAAACTTCACCCGATATAAGAAAAGCGTTCAAAACCTC
>WRMK01000061.1 GCA_009777155.1 Oscillospiraceae bacterium | reverse complement strand
CGGCGTTCGCACCACGGCAAGCTAATCCGCCAAAACCGCCTGTTGCAGAAAGTACACCTACCCCAAAAGCCAACCCGCCCGTAAACAAAGACAATAAAGGAGAGTGATATAAGTGGCCGAATTAACAAAAAGAACCGTTACCGAGCTTGTCGGCGACTTTTATGAGGGGCACGCAAGCGGCGACCGAGAGAAAATGAATCGGATTCTCACCGAGCTTGACGCACTGCTCATGACGGGTGAAGCCGCGCATATCGAGTTCATTGAGTATTTCAACGAGATATTCAGCGGGAGAACCGCGTTCAACACGCTTTTGAACGTCAAGGATTACCCGCAGGAGAGCGTGATTCGGGAGCTGTTGCAGAACGCTTTCGACTGTGAGTATGAGGAAGAAGACATCAAAATCGCCGTCAACTTCAAAGACAATCATACTATTTCGATTTCCTACAATGAAGTCGGGTTTATTTTGGAGCAGTTCATGTTCTACCTCAGCTTTGGGCGCAACACGGGCGGGAGCGAATTGCGTGAGGGCCGTTTCGGTGTGGGCGCAAAGAGCGTGTTCATGAACGTCGAGTGGCTGACTATGCGCTCGAATAACTTTAGTTTCTGTATCGCCAACAACGACGGTATGTTGAAAATCACCGACATAAATCTACGTCGCCCGATTTTCAAAGGCACCGAAATGGTCATCAAGGTAGACCCCGAACAGCACAGGCGTATCAAGGAAAACTTCATGTCGATAACCCGCATGAAAGGCGATTACATCAACCTTGTCGAGCTTTGCTTTGCCTTCAACCGCAAGAAAGTATTGCGGCCGCGGGTCTCGCCCGATTTGATTAACGACAAGCGGACGTTCAATATTGTCGTGATGAACAACGGCAAGCTAATCGACTTCTACAAAATCTACAACCACCACAACAAGGCGGTCGATGTCAATGTTATAAGGTTCACACAGGGCGGCAAGAGCGTCGCGGACTTTATCCGCTACGAAGACGACGGCTTTGTCTACCTAATCCCATTCGCAGTCGCCGCCTCAAAGCGGACTGATTTAGTGCGGCTACTGTCGGAGGGTTACAATTATTTTTCAACTTATGAGCTGACCGGGCTGTTGCAAAACGAGGATAGCAGTTTCGTCAATCAAAAGCTGTCGGCGTTCTTTATCAGCGTGCCTAATAGGAATATCACCTCGTTCAGAACCGGGATTCGCCCCGAAAAAGAATCGGAAGTGGCGACACATGTTGAGCTTAGTGTCATGAAAATTATCGAGGATTACAAGCGGTTTTTCGTGCTTGAAATCCAGCCGAATCAGGACGCGAGCGGCCTCTATCACCTGCGCCCCGAGTCTTACGCCTTTGAATTTATCAAGAATTTTATACTCACGGGCAACCTTGACGAGGAAATCAAGCGGGAATTTCTGCGCGGGGTCTCACTGCGCTATTCGCGGGAGGAGCCGCCCCTGCAATACGTTGACTTGCAGAAGACTGCGTTTTTCAGCAGTGTCAAAGGTGTGCCGAAAGAGCAGCACCACGACGGCTCGGCATACGCAGAGTTGATAGAAGAAAAACTCCGCAACATGAACGAAAAATTGGCGGATTTGGACGGCAGAATCCTCTATGCGGGCTACAACTGGGAGGGCGAGCAGGAGGGCGTGAGCGAGACCGTCTACGTCTACGAATTCCACAGGGACGGCGGCATAATGGCGATGAGCTCCGACAACAACCCCGCCGGTACGGATTATGGCTTGTTTGACGGCTTCATGAGCCTGACCGTGCGGATTGTCGAAAAGGCACTCGGCGGCGACCGCCTTATAAGCGAGACCAGCCTGTTAAGCCTTTTGACCGCGCTTGATGACGTCTACGGCGATAAGTACCGCGTTTCGTTGAAGGACGGCGTGTTTTACGTGCTGTTCGCGGAAGACGAAATCCCGGTCAAGACTAAGGGCATGAAAATCGAGAGCATTAGCGACTGCATCGCCTGCCTTGCCGCCCGCAAAAAACTTTTCAAAACCTACCAAGATTACACCGACATGATTGCGCTGGTGCTGAACGTCTTCAAAGCCAAGCAGAGCGTTGCGGATTTCCTGCGCGCAGTCAAGGAACAGGGCGGTTCGGTGGTACTGCAACGCGGGCAAAGCGGCGAGTATTGCTTTATAGTCTACGAAACAGAGTTTGCGATTCCCGCCGACATGCCCAATTCTGTACTGCTTGAAATTATCGGCGACATAAATATTTTAATCAAAGCGGGCGTACTCATCGGTAAGAAATTCGACTTCGCATACGGCAACAGCCGCTACAGCTTTGAAGCCGACAAAATCGCGGGAATTTTAGCGACCGACAAAATTCCGGAACAGCAGACGGCTGAAATTGTCGCGAATATCAAAGTCTGCGATATGCAGGTTGACAAGATTGCGTTGCTCGGCGCGAATGATAAAGTTATCGACATAATAAATTACCGCGGCGAGATTGCAAAACGCGGCGAAGTCAAGAAGTTCATCGTAATGCGCGCCGATAATACCAAGGAAGAAGTCGCGGATTTAATCGAGCATATCGTCACGGGCGAGGTGAAAAATATTTTGCGGCGGCGGTACATGGGCGCGAAGACCGCGAAAATCGTCATACCCGACCAACTCGCATTCTACCTCAAGCCGTTGCCGACTATCAGCAAGGACGAGTTCGCTCATTTGCGCGGGGTCGCAAAGGAGATTGCGGTGGCGGAAAAGAGCGGGAAAATCCCGGTCGCCGCTAAGAGTTTGTACGCGAAAGATGTCAACTTCAAGCTGTTCGGTTACGGGGGGAATTGTTCTTTTTGCCGATTCAGCACTGATGGCTTGAACGGCTTTGCGGTGAAGGATTTCGAGGCAAAACTCATGCACGATGAGCATGAAAAGAGCTTCTATTTCTCGCTGTACCTCTGCGCCGACGACGCGATTCTCTGCGACAGCTGGGTCATTGACGACGTTACTATTCACGGGAAGTCGCCGTTTATGTGGCTTGAGGAGATTGCCGCGCTTGACGCTATCCCGCCCGAGTATCTCACCTGCACCATAACCTACCGCGAGCAAATCACCCACGACATTTCCGGCAGAGAGGACGACCCCGGCGTAGTCATGACACCGCAAAAGGTCAACTCGAATATAATTCTCACCCCGCTTATGGCGGCAAATTGGGTGAATATTAATTCGCAGTGAGCGAGTAAGTGTTGGTAATCGTTGGAATGTTTTCCGGAAAGTTTGTTGAAATTGCACAATAACTACATGTAGGGTATATTTCAAAAAAATATCTACAATAGGTAGAACCTCTTATGGGGTTCTACTTTTTTGTGTCTATTGCACAAATTGCCTCGTGATATTTTGTATAGGTTGTCTATTGCAATTGCGGAATTTTTTTCTTATAATTAGTATTACAATCTTTGATTTGGGACGAAATGGAATGAAATGGAGTGAAATGGGACACAAAAAGGCGGTGATGACCTATGCAAGGAAGATATACTGTAGTAGTAGAAGGCGGCAACAGAATGATTTTCCCGGCAGATTTTCGTAAGAATTTTGACGAAAGAGTTATCGTCGCCGTGAGTATGAACAATAGATGCTTGAGAGTTTACAGCGAAGAAGATTTTGACAACATCAGCGTTAAATTGCTCGAAGATGGTAAGACAAAAGCCGAAGCTCTAAAAATTGTCAGGTTTTTGTCGGCAAATGCTTATAAAATAAAAATAGACAAGACGGGGCGACTAAATTTTAAGGACGAGGCGTTTGAACTTTTAGAATACGCAAATATTGAAGAAACGGCTGTCTTTGTCGGTGTGGGTAAAATCGTCGAGATTTGGAATAAAGCCGCTTCCGAAAAAGTTAACAGCCTCAGTAACATCGAAAAACTTGCACCGCTTGTTGTCGATACGGATTTATAACTATGGAAAATTACGGTCACACTCCCGTGCTGCTTCACGAAGCAGTTGACGCGCTCGACGTTAGGGCGAACGGGATTTATATAGACTTCACCACGGGAGGAGCCAGTATGAGCGCGCTGGTTGCAGGGCGCCTTGACTTCCGGCACGCTCGACTCCTCTGCGTAGACCGTGACAGCGCGGCAATTAACGCCGCAAAAATAAAACTCGCGGATTTTCCGGTAGATTTTGTAAACGATAATTATACTAACATAAAATTTCACGCCGCCCGCCTCGGCATAACGGCTGTGAACGGCATATTAATGGACTTAGGCGTTTCCTCGCACCAGTTAGACACCGCCGAAAGGGGCTTCTCGTTCCACCTTGACGCACCGCTTGACATGCGTATGAGCGGCGAAGGACTAAGCGCGTACGACGTTGTCAACGGCTACTCCGAAGATGATTTAGTGCGAATCCTGTTCAAATACGGCGAGGAAAAATTCGCCCGCGGTATCACCAAAGGCATAATTAAAGCACGCACGGACAAGCCCATTCGCACGACAGGCGAGTTGGCAGAAGTTATAAAAACTAACGTCCCGTTGAAAATACGCAGAGAGAAAAACCCTTGCCGAAAGACCTTTCAAGCAATCCGAATTGAGGTCAACGGCGAACTCGAAGGGTTGTCTTTTGCACTCCCCGAAGCTTTTGACTTGCTTGCACCAAAAGGTAGGTTAGTCGTGATTACCTTTCATTCGTTGGAAGACAGAATTGTGAAAAATTACTTCCGAGACTTGGCGACAGGGTGTACATGCCCGCCGGACTTTCCGATATGTGTCTGCGGAAATACCCCGAAAGCAAAACTGATTACAAAAAAACCGATAATAGCGAAAGAAGACGAGATTGCGGATAACAACCGCAGCCGGAGCGCAAAGCTAAGAGTAATTGAAAAAATGTAAGGCGACTGGCGGCGCGCTAAGCGCGCCGCACTTTGTCCACCAATTGTAGGGATGACCGCCCTCGGTCATCCGCAAAACAGATGATGTTGCAATTGGACATCCACCACTGTAGGGGCGCGCATTGCGCGTCCGTGAAAGGAGAAACGGAAAAATGCTTACACCAAACAGAACCAGTACAGCTTACGACTTTGATTTGTTCGATGTGCGTGAGAAGCCGAAACAGGAGAAACCGATTATGGAAGTTAAAGAAGGCAATTTGGCGGTCGCCAAAAAGGGTAATTTTTTTGCAGTTATTTTAGTGGCTGTAATCGTTGTGTCGTTTCCTATATACATTCTTTCGAGCAAGGTGACGTTGTCGGAATTGTCAGTGTCAATCAGCGCGGCGACTACCGAATTGGCGGCGGCAGAGCGCGAGAACATGCGCCTGAGTGCCGAGCTTGACAACATCGCGACCTTGGCGCGGGTGGAGGAGTTTGCACTGGCGATGGGTATGCAGAAAATCACCATTACGCAAGGCAATCACATCACCTTAGACACCGGAAGCACCACCGAAGTCGCCGAAATCGACGAGAATCCTTTCACGCGTATGGCGGATTGGTTTTCGGTTAGGCTGGAATATTTAGGACTCGGCTAAAATATAATGGACAAACAGGATATCCGGGAGGTAGAGTAATATGGGTAATAAAAATAATTCTGCAAATTCTGCACCCGGGGGCAGGTCAATCAAGAACGCCGCGCCGTCACGCGCCATGAAAGTCAAGCTTTATGCAGTCTTCGCGTTAATCCTCCTGTTCATGTCGCTGATTACCTATAATCTTTTTAACACCGCGATTGTCAACGCCGAGTATTACCGCTCAAAGGCGAATGCACAGCAATTGCGGAGTTTCACCATTCCCGCAAACCGTGGGACTATTTATGATGCGAACGGCAAAATTTTGGCGCAGAGTAAAACCGTTTGGACGATTGTAATCGCGCCGAAAACCATTCAAGATAATCACGAAGTCTTTCAGACACAACGCCACAGCGCGGCCATGCGCGAGTATTACCAAAACCTCGAGGACGGCGTACCTGCGATACTCCCGGTGTCGGACACTGTGTATGACGAGGCGTCGGAAATCTGCCGCATGTTGGCAGACATTTTCGAGTTGGACTATGACGATTTGATGAAACTCTGCCGCGAATCCGAGTACAACTTTGAGATTATAAAAAAGCAAGTGGAAAAGCCCCAAGTAGACGCCTTGAACGAATTCAAGCTGAAGTACGGAATCGGGGTTTATTCGGTTTACGCGGTTGAAGATACAAAAAGATTGTACCCGAACGGTAGCTTGGCGGCGAATGTCATAGGCTTTACTAACTACGATAACATGGGCATTTACGGCGTTGAAGCCTATTACGATGAATACCTGCAAGGCACGAACGGGCTTTTCGTAATGGCGATGGACGCGAACAATCGTATCATGCCCTTCGACTACGAAATGCGGCACGAGGCCCAGAACGGCAATAGTCTGTACCTGACTATTGATGAGGTACTACAGCATTATTTAGAGAAGAATTTGGAAATTGCACACTCGCAACATCTGCCCGACAACAGGGCGACCGGCATCGTCATGAACGCCAATACCGGCGCGATTCTCGCGATGGCGACCTATCCGAGCTTCGACCTCAATGACCCGTCGGTCTTGTCCGATTTTGATTACGAAAAATTAGAACAAGAGCGAATCCGCAAGGTTAATGATACGCTGATTATAAACGGATTCCACACCGGCACCGAAGCCGATTTGACACCCGAGCAAGTCGAGAAAATCGACCGCGACATGGTAGAAATGCACAGCGTTTTGCGCGAGACCCAGTGGAAAAATAAGGCAATCAGCGAGCTGTATTTCCCCGGCTCGGTCTTCAAGGTTATCACAATGGCGAATGCCCTTGAGGAGCATCTAATCAGCGAAAGCACGGGGTTTTTCTGCGGCGGTGTCTCCACGATTGCCGACACGAATTTCCACTGTTGGAACATCGCGGGGCACGGCTCGGTCGATAACTTGACGATTGCGATAACTAAGTCCTGCAACCCCGCGTTCATCGAAATCGGGCGCAGGCTCGGCACTAATAAATTCTGCGATTACTTTGAGGCGTTCGGGTTCACCAACAAAACAGGCATAGACCTGCCGGGCGAGGCAAATTCGCTCTACTTGAAACGGGAGAGCATGGGGCCGGTTGAGCTTGCGAGTTCCTCGTTCGGTCAGACAAATAAAATCACGCCGCTGCAAATGATAACGGCCTACGCCGCGTCGGTCAACGGCGGGCATCTCGTGACGCCATATGTCGTCGATAAAATTATCGACAAGGACGGCAATATTATCAAAAGCAATCAGCCGAATATTCGCAGGCAGGTAATCAGCGAGGACACTTCTGCATTAGTGCGGCAGATTTTGGAGGACGTCGTTACTGTAAATGGCGGCAACAACGCATACATTGCGGGCTACAGAATCGGCGGCAAGAGCGGGACGTCGGAGAAAATCGACGATTTTCCGGAAGGCAATCACTTTGTCGGCTCGTTCGGCGCGTTCACCCCCGCGAACGACCCCGAAATTATTATGTTAGTTATGGTTGACGACCCGAGGGGCGGGCTGTACTATGGTAGTGCGGTCGCCGCGCCGGTGGTCTCGGCGGTCTTCAAAGAGACACTGCCTTACCTCGAAATATATCCTACTCAATTGAGCGAGGAAGAATTGGCACAGCAAGACACGATTGTGCCTGTGTTGACGGGGTTGTCGCGGCACCAAGTTGTAACCGAGCTGAACGAGCGGGGCTTGAACCACCGATTCGTCGGCGAGGACGAGGGTACGCGGGTAATCTACACGGTTCCGCCCGCAAATTCGCCGATACCGCGGGGCGGCGAGGTCGTGGTCTACATGTCGGAGCAGGAGGCGGTAACAGCCATCGTCCCCAACGTCACGGGACTAAGCGCGGCGGAAGCCAATCGCCTTATCACAAACGCAGGTCTGAACATAAAACTCACGGGCGGCGCGATTAACAATAACATGGCGCAGTCGATTTCGCAGTCGGTTGAGGCGGGTAGAGTAGTACCACTCGGAACGGTTGTCGAGGTGGAGTTTATGGTGATTGACGGACACGCCGGCTAATTAATATGGAACAAGGAATAAGGAATAATTGGTTTGGGGTGCGGGGTTTGGTAATTAATATGGAACAAGGAATAAGGAATAATTGGTGCGGGAATTTAGGTTTTCGCCTTACGGATTTGTTTTGGGGGATTTCAGCGTAGGGGCGAACTGGGTTCGCCCGCATAAACGATGATAGTTGCGAAGGGGTATTTTTGTGAGACTTATTAGTATTGACGAATTGAGGGATATTGATGTTTCCGGGGTTTGTGATGATTCGCGGGAATTTGAGAGTGGCGATGTCTTTGTCTGCATAAAGGGCGATAGGTTTGATGGTCACGGGGTTGCGGCGGAGATGTTGCAAAAGGGTGCGGCGGCTGTGGTTGTCGAGCGGGATTTGGGCCTTGACAGGCAGATAATTGTCCCCAATACCCGCAAATTCCTTGCAAAGGCGGCTTCGGCGTTTTACGATTACCCCACTAAAGACTTGAAACTTATCGGCGCGACAGGCACGAACGGCAAAAGCACTGTTATAGCCATGATTAAGCATATCTTGGAGAGTTGCGGCTTTAGAACCGCTTCAATCGGCACGGTCGGCTATGACTGTGCAAGGCTTGACGGCGAGGTTTACGATGCCGAGTTGACTGTTCCGCGGCAGTTGAATCTCTACAGACTTTTGCGTGAGGCCGCTGACAATGGGGCGAAGTATTGCGTTATAGAGGCCTCGTCACAGGCATTGGCACAGCATAGATTTGCAGACGGCGAGATGTTCGAGACTGCGGTGTTCACCAATCTAACCTCGGAGCATTTGGACTATCACGGCTCAATGGAGCGGTATTACGCGGCGAAGCAGTCGCTCTTTGACATGGCGAAAAGCGCGGTAGTTTCTGTGGACGACAAGTACGGCGAACGGCTTGCAAAGTACGTTCAAGGCGCGCTGACAAAGCCTGTGCTGACCTATTCAATCAAGGACTACGCCGATAATTACGCCCTTAATATAAAATCCAAAAGCTCGGGGACTTCGTTCCTGTTGTCCTCGGAAAAGGCCGAGAAATCCTTCCCGTTAGCTTTGGCAATGCCGGGGGTCTACAACGCCGCGAATGCCATTGCGGCAGTGTCCGCTTGCGAGTTGCTCAATGTGGGAATCGGAATAGAACAAGCCGTAGCCGCACTTTCGGGCTTCAAAGGTGTAAAAGGCCGCAGTGAAATTATCTACAGTGGTGACTTCACGATTATCCGCGATTACGCCCACACCGAGGACGCTTTGCTGAAATTTTTGTCAAGTGTGCGAGGTTACACACCGCGCGGCAACCGCCTAATTTGCGTCTTCGGGGCGGCGGGCGAGCGGGACGCCGAGAAACGCCCCGCAATGGGTGAGGCCGCCGAAAAGTACGCCGATATGCTGATTATCACCTCGGACAATCCGCGGTTCGAGAATCAGCAAGACATAATTAATCAAGTTGCAAAAGGAATCAAAACCAAGCCGTATGAGAGTTACACCGACAGGAAACAAGCCATAGAAGCGGCAGTCAAAAGTGCCAAAAAGGGCGATGTAATCGCACTTTGCGGCAAGGGACACGAGACTGTGCAGGTTATCGGCGACGAGGGTCTGCCGTTTGATGAGAAAGAAATCGTTGCGGAATTAATGGAGTGAGCATGGAACTTATAACTGCTATTGCTGTTGCGGCGACGGGGCTGATTGTTACGGGGTTGTTGGGGTTTTTGCTAATCCCGGCGCTCCACCGCTTGAAATACGGCCAGACAATCCTCGACATAGGCCCTGCTTGGCACAAGGGCAAGCAAGGCACACCCACCATGGGTGGTATCATGTTCATAATCGGCTCTGCAATTGCTTTTGGAATTGGGCTGTTTATGCTGTGGAAATACGACCTGATAAGCTTTCAGGGTGCAGGGGAGCTGAACTTTTTCAAGGGGATTTCCGGCTTCATAATGGCGTTCTTGTTTGCATTTGTGGGGTTTTTGGACGACTATATAAAGGTACGCAAACGGCGCAACGAAGGCCTTACCGCCAACCAGAAAATCATCTTTCAACTCATGGTAATCTCGGCGTATTTCACGGCGCAGGTCATGGCGGGCGACACCTCGACCTCAATTGCCATACCGTTTTTGGGGCAGCTGGACTTGTGGTATTTTTATTACGTCATTATGGGCCTCGGGATTCTGTATTTAGTTAATGCAGTAAACTTAACGGACGGCTTGGACGGGCTTTGCAGCAGTGTTTCCGTGATATACTGTGCGGCGTTTGCGGTGATTTGCTCGATGGTGGGCTTGTTGGAATTGTCGGTTCTCGGAGTGGCAGTCGCGGGGAGTTGCGTGGGGTTTTTGATTTGGAATTTCCACCCTGCAAAGATTTTCATGGGGGACACAGGCTCGATGTTCCTTGGCGGGATTGTCTGCGCGCTCGGGATTGGCGCAAGGGTTGAAGTGCTGATGGTGATTGCGGCGGCGGTCTACATTTGGGAGGCCTTGACGGTGCTGATACAGATGACCTATTTCAAGGCGACGAACGGCAAGCGGCTGTTCAAGATGACGCCGATTCATCACAGCTTTGAGCTTAGTGGTTGGCGCGAAATTAAAATCGTGTTCTTGTTTTCGGTCTTGGCGGCAATTGCGGGCGCAGTTGCAATTCTTTTAGTAAATAGTTTGTAAAGGTGTAATAATGCAGGGTAATAGAGGTAAAAGTGAATTTAGTGCACCGCGCGAAGCCCCGCCCGTCTCTCCCGCAAGGCAAGCGAATTTGGAGAAGATGGCGGAATTACGCACGGTGGCGGAGCATCGAGCAAGGGCAACCACAACCGCTGTTCCGCGCCGCGCAACCCCCGACTACAGCCGCTTTAATGCGGGTGCGGGGGGAGGCGTTGCTGTGTCACGTAACCCTGCCGCTGTGAACCCGCAAGCGCAAGCGCAGACAGGGACTGTGAACCCGGCGAAAAAAGCCAATACTCGCAGGGTCTACGAACGCCTGCCAAAATTTGACATGCCGTTTTTCACCATAGTAATAGTACTGCTGGCGTTCGGGGTCGTAATGATGTTCTCGGCGAGCTACGCATACGCCCAACGGGTACACAGCGACAGCTATTACTACGTCATGCGGCAGGTCATGTACATCGGCGGCGGGCTGCTTGCGCTGATTATTTTGTCGTATTTCCCCTACAGAATATTTTTGAACAAGGGCCTGTTGACCCTCGGCTCGATGATTACACTCTCGCTCATGCTGTTCACCGCGATTGCAGGGCGGACGTTCAGCGGCGCGACACGGTGGATTGACTTCGGGCTTTTCACGATTCAGCCGTCGGAGATTTTGAAGTTCGTAATCATCGTCATCTTCGCCTACCTCGGCCACACCCGCTTTAACCGCATTAAAGAATTCAAATACGGCTTTCTGCCGTTTGTCTTCTTCATGGGGGTGGCGTGCGGGTTGATGATAATTCAGCCGCACTTGTCGGGGACAATTATCGTCTTCTCAATCGGGATTATCATGATGTTGGTTGCCGAGTGCAAACTCAAGCATATATTGCTGTTGTTGTTAATTTTTGCGGTCTTCGCGGGGCTTGCGCTTATGGCGATGAATGCGCTCGGAATTAACTACTTTGAGGCGCGGTTCGAGAGTTGGAAAGACCCCGAATCGGACATACAGGGCGCGACTTTCCAGACATATCAGTCGCTGATTACGATAGGTTCGGGCGGGATTTTCGGCTTGGGGCTGGGCAATTCGCGGCAGAAGTACGCCTATTTGCCCGAGTCACACAACGACTTTATTTTCTCGATTGTCTGTGAGGAATTGGGATTTGTGGGGGCGGCGTTGGTTGTGTTGCTGTTTATTTTGTTTATTGCACGGGGTTTTTATATAGCGTCAAAGGCGCGAGACCGCTTTGGTATGCTGTTGGCGGCGGGCATGACCTCGCACATGGGCATACAGGCGTTGCTGAACATCGGGGTCGCCACGAACACCGTCCCGAATACCGGCATTTCCCTGCCCTTTTTCAGCTATGGCGGCACGGCGTTGATGATGCAGTTGGCGGAAATCGGGATTATTCTGAATATCTCGCGGAAGTCGGCGATAAAATAATGTAGGGACACGATACATCGTGTCCGCAAAATCACTGGAGGTATAAAATGAAAAAAACCACATCAATCCTTGTCATGGCGGCAATGCTACTCACGGCATGCGGTACGTCCGCGCCCGATACGTCACCGATTGACGAGAACCCGCCCGTAGTCGAGCCGCAAATTGACGAGCCTGTAGTTGACGAAGTCGATGAGCCGATTGCAACCGAGGAAGTCCACACCGCGGAGGCTTACGAGCCGCCCGAGGAAATTGACATCGAGCAGTGGAGCTATATCCCCGTCTACAGCAGGATTGACAAGATTTATCTTGGCAGCGGCATGGAAGGCGATATAGATGAAGATATTCCCATCAGCCTTGACAGCGACGAACTTGCGGTGCTGTGGCAACTTATGCGGGTTGACGAGTGGGAAGTCGCGACTGATTGGCCGTGGATGTTGCCGTCCGAATTTCGCATAACCGAGACTGCGAACGACGAGATATATCAAGTATGGTTCTTCGGCGAGTATAACGGGCAGTTGATGATTGGGCCGAGCTTGTCGAATCCCGACGACGAAGAAAACCCCGTAACAGGTAGCCATAAAGTAATCTACGTCGCACCGATTGAAATTTATACAGATATGTTGGAATTTATTGAAAGTTTGATGTTATAGTCTTAGAAACACGAGGGACATTATGAGAGTAATCATCGCCGCCGGCGGTTCGGCCGGGCACGTCAACCCCGGGCTTGCAATCGCCGACAAAATCAAGCAGGTCTACCCCGCAAACGAAAGCGCGGTGCTCTTTATCGGCACGCCCGACGGAATGGAAGCAGGGCTGATTAGGCAAGCAGGGTACGACTTTTCCCCCATTAAAATGGCGGGGTTACAGCGCAGAATTACCCCCAAAAACCTTATCAGAAACGCCAA
>WRMK01000060.1 GCA_009777155.1 Oscillospiraceae bacterium | reverse complement strand
TGAAAAAATGAAGAATCAAATATTGAAGGCGCAGTTGCCCCGAACCGCGCTCATGAAGCAGTTGGACGGCCTGCTCCCGCGGCAAGCCATATACATACACGCGCCCGCAGGTTTCGGCAAGACCATCTCGTCCTTGCTGTGGGCGGAGCATAGGCAGAAGGCGGCGGGGGCGCTGCAGGCGTGGATTAGCCTTGACGAGCACGACAATAAACCGTCCGAGTTTTGCGGACGGTTCGTGCGTGCGTTGGCGGAGCTTCAAGCGGAAAATTCCGCGCTGAACGAGCTTGCGACCCACCCCGCGTTCAATACCGAGCCGCTCGAGTTCGCCTTCCGTGCCTTGGGGCTTTTCGCGGCCGAGTCGGGGAAGAATACGACCCCCGAGTACATTCTCACCCTTGACGATTTGCACGATATTAATAATGAGGACGTTTTGGGGTTACTGCCCGGCCTGATTAAGCGGCTCCCGCGCAGTTGCACGGTGTTGCTCCTCAGCCGCCGAACCCCGCCCGACAGCCTGTTCGCGATGGTGCAAAAGGGCGAAATCGCCGTTGTGAACGCCGAGTATCTGCAATTCACGGCGGGAGAAATCAAGATTTTCTGGGGGGTCAACGGGCGGTATCTCACGAACAAGCAAGCCGAGGAAATCTTCGTATCGACGGGCGGCTGGGCGATTGGCGTGCGCGCTATGTTCTTGTCGAACGAGAAGTATTACAGCAGCGAGGTCGTTGGCGATTACTTTGAACGGTTCTTGACCGAGCACGTTTGGGAGCGGTGGGACGAGCGGCACAAGCGGTTTATGCTACTTGTGTCGGTCGCGGAAGAACTCACGCCGGAGCTTTGCGAACGGCTGATTGCCGACGACAAGCAGTTGAAAAAGACGAATGTCGCGGAGATTCTGCATGAGCTCGTGCAAGAGAATACGTTCCTACGCGAGACCGACCGCAACACCTACTTTTTCCATGATTTATTCCGCGATTTTTTGATGAAAATGCTCCAAAAGCAGTACGAACAAATCATGACTGCACAATATGACAGGACGGGCGATTATTACTTCAGCAAAAAGGATTACTTCCGCGCAATTGATTATTATTTGAAAAGCAAAAACGATGATGCGGTTGCAAAATCGCTCTATCAAATGTACAATTACAATTCCGAGTCGGCATCAATTGAGGACACTTTGTATATCATTAAACGTGCGGTGAACGATGCACTTTTGGGGAAGCACCCGTTCTTGTTGGAAACGCTGGCGTGGGCGGCTTTTGCGGAGGGCCACCCCGACGATTTTGAGAGCCTTTTGGATAAATATTATAAAGCATTTCCGAAAATTGTAATCAAGAATCCCCGCTCAACGATTAATTATATGATGTTTAATGTCGTGGACTACAGAAAACCCCTTGTCCCGCTGATGAAAACGCTTGGTCGGATTCCGTTGAAAGGCATTGTAAACATCAGAGCTTACACACCGAGCATAACTAATAATCAACCGTTTTTTCACCGTTCTGTTAGGGATTTTTCCGAATTCGCAGACGACTTGGACAAGGGGATAACGCTTTTTGAAAAGGCTTTCGGCGACGTAATCGGCGCAGAATTTCCCGTGATAAAAGAGTGTCTCTACGCGGGAATATATTACGAAAGAAGCAATTTAGACAAAGCAACCCTGCACGCTATGGCGGCGTGTTCAAACATACCCGCGGACTGTTCGGCGGAGATTAAATTTTGCGCCATGATGATTTTGGCGGCGGTGATTTTTGCAGAGACACCGGATTCGGGTCTTCAAAACAGCGAATTAGACAAAGTTTTAGAAAATGTAAAAGGCATGATTGAGCATGATAAAGCCTACTTTCTAAGCCCTCATCTTCAAGCTTTTATCTGCGAAATTAAACTATCGGATGGCGACAAGCAAGCCGCGAACGAGTGGCTGAAAAGTTGTAATGAAAATATTTACGATAGCCTGTCAATGTTCAAATCTTACCGTTATTTCACCACTGCAAGGGCGTATATCACTGTTGGCAACTACAACCAAGCTATATTGCTGTTGCAAAAATTGCTTAAATTAAGTGAGCGTTACAAGCGGGTAATTGATATAATCGAAACTTGTATTTTACTCGCAATTGCCTACTGGAGAAAGCCCGGCACGGGGCAATCCGCCGCAATGGATTACCTGTCGCGGGCCGCCGTCGTCGCAGAAGAATACGGCTATACCCAGATGTTTATAAATCAAGGCGCAGACTTAGTCAGCATGCTTCACAAGATGCAAAAGCGGGTAATTCAAAAAACTTACGACCCCGCCGAGGGCCAGCCGTCCGGAAAATTTGTCAAGTCGTTGTACATTTTGGCACTCGCCCGCTCGAAGAAATCCAAAGGGTTCACAGGCGGCAGGCTTCAAGAAAATCTCACGTTTACCGAAAAGCAAACCACGGTAATGCGGCTGATGTGCGAGGGGTACAGCCGCAACGAAATTGCAAGCCACATGGGGCTTACGCCCGACGGCGCAAAGGCGCATATCGGGCTTGTCTACAGGAAGTTGGACGTGTCAACTGCCGTTGAGGCTATTTTTAGGATTCGGGAGTTGGGGTTGTTGGGGGAGGGGTAAATTAGAACTTGTCTAATTTACCCGCAAAAACAAAAACGCCTAAAAGGCGTTTTTATTATACAAAACTTGTCCAAATAATTGTAAACTTAACTCAAACTCACACACAACCACAACCACAATTTCCCTCTATATTTTCAAGAAAAGTGTACTCACATATTCAACCCAAAACTCACCCCCAACGCGCTATCCACCTGATTCATAGACGAGCGGTCGAGCTCGCCCATGCGCTCTTTCAGCCGCTTTTTGTCAAGTGTCCGCACCTGTTCAAGTAGGACGACCGAGTCTTTCGCGAGGCCGCAGTTGTGCGAATCGAGCGCGATATGAGTCGGAAGCTTGGACTTTTCTTTCTGGCTTGTAATCGCCGCCGCAATCACGGTCGGGCTGTGCTTGTTGCCAACATCGTTCTGCACGATTAGAACCGGGCGCATGCCGCCCTGCTCAGAGCCGATAACCGGGCTTAAATCGGCGTAATATATTTCGCCTCTTTTAATGTACATAGGTATTTCCTTTCCGCTTTTTTCCGTCACGCCGCATATACGTTAGTTTCCGAGATGTCCGTATGTAGCGCGCCGCTGTTTTTATTTTTAACAAAAATAAGTAGTTTATTCAATTAATTCCTATTTCTATTTTATTATTTTTGTCGAATATTGTGATTGACAGTTGACAAGTGCGATAAAATGTTCTATAATAATTAAGGGAAGGGGGGTTACAAATGAATAGTAAGAATAAAAAGCAGGATAAGCAGGACAAAAAACAGTTGAAAAAGGTCTTGAAAAACCAAGCCGGGATTGTCCGCGAGTTCAAAGAGTTCATCTCACGAGGGAGCGTTGTGGATTTGGCGGTGGGTATAATTATCGGCTCGGCGTTCACCGCCATTGTCAACTCGGTCGTCAACAACTTGATTACGCCGCTGCTCGGTGTACTGATTGGCGGGATTGACTTCTCGTCCCTGCAAATAACCCTGCCGAGCTTCTTCCCGGAAAGTGAGCCGCCGGTTTTCAGTTACGGCGTCTTCATTCAAGCGGTAATCAACTTCTTTATAATCGCGGTCTGCGTGTTTTTAATCATAAAATTTATGAATACACTTAAAAAGAAGTTGGAACACGAGAAAAAGTCTGATGACTCCACTCCCGACCCGCCCAAATCCCCCGAAGTTATACTTTTGGAAGAAATTCGCGACTTATTAAAAAAATTAGACGAGGAGAAAAAACCTTGAAAGAACTGGTGCAAATCGGGCGAAAACAATCCCTGCGAGGGGGAACGAAACCCTCAAATTTATTTTTGTGCAGAAAGGACAATGGTGAAAATCATGCAAGTAATAAAAACCAATAACTACGAGGACATGAGCCGTGTTGTCGCGGAGATGTTTATCGCGCAAATCACCGCAAAACCCACATCGGTCTTAGGCTTGGCAACAGGCTCTACGCCTGAATCGGCGTATAAACTTTTGGTGCAGGCATACGAAAATAAACAGGTTGACTTTTCACAAGTCACGACCGTAAACCTTGACGAGTATCACGGTCTGACCCCCGACAACCCGCAAAGTTACCGTTATTTTATGAACAGTAACTTATTTAACCTAATAAATATAGACAAAAACAAAACCCACGTTCCGAGCGGGACGGCGGCAAATCCCGACGCAGAATGTGAGCGTTACGAAAAGTTAATTGAAGAAGTCGGCGGAATCGACCTGCAACTGCTCGGCATGGGGCATAACGGGCATCTCGCGTTCAATGAGCCGGGCGAGGAGCTGTCCCCGGTAACTCATCACGTCTACCTTTCCGAGACCACCATCAAAGCCAATTCGCGGTTCTTCGAGACCTACGAAGACGTCCCGAAAAGCGCGATTTCCATGGGCATGAAATCCATCATGAGCGGGCGCAAATTAATCCTTGCAGTAAGCGGGAACGCTAAGGCGAACATCTTGAAAAAGGCCCTGTACGGGCCGATTACGACCCAAATCCCCGCTTCACTTCTGCAACTTCACAACGATGTGACTGTTGTTACCGATTGTCTATAATATTATAGAGTAAATTCGATACTTTGCCCATTAAACTCGGCAACGTACTCCCCGAAGCAACCCGTAACCGTAATCTCGCCCCTCTCGTTCGAGACATACCGCTCATTTTCAATCCACCACTCGCCTTTAATCCGCTTGTAAAGCTCGTTATAGGCGGGTTTTGGCTTGCTGTCCCGAGTAATCACCCCCGCAGGCGCGCCGAGCCACAAACCGTCGTTGAAACTCCACCACGTAATCGACTTGACAAGCGGGTGCGCGAACAAGGTCTCGTAGTGGGTAATCGCTTCTGCCGCCTGCCTTTGCTCACCGTCGGGCGTCGAGAGCCACTGTTCGTTTTTGTAATCGTTGAGGTCCACAATTTCGGGCGGCATTATCTCGCCGGACACGAGCGTGGTCTCGGTAAAGTGAAGCGGCAAGCCGAACCGCGCAAACCTGTCCAAGACTTCATGGGTCTTTTCAAGCCCCCAATAACCTTGGTGCATGTGCGACTGTATGCCGATTGCGTCGATTTCAACGCCGCTGTTAAGTAATTTTTCTATTAATTCGGCGTATTTTTCCGACGTGTTGAAGTCATTAATGAGCAAAGTCGCACCCGGGGCGGCTTTGCGCGCCGTCGAGAATAGTTTTTCGCACAAGTTTTCAGTGCCGTACTCCTTGCAAATTCGGGTAATCCCGTTGTCATACTTATCGAAAACAGGCATAATCACCGCCTCATTAATCACGTCCCACATGTCAATCAAACCCGCAAACTCAGCCGCATCGCGCATTATCCGACTAAGCTGAACATCGAGAATCTCGCTGTTTTGAAGTTCCATCAGCCAATCCGCACAAACGGTATGCCAACAGAGCGGGTGGCCTTTAAGTGTGATGCCTTTTTCGCGGTAAAATTTTGCGGCTTTTTTGAGTTTTTCGGTGATAGGTTTACCGCGTTCGGGCTCAAAAGTCCCCCAATAAAACGGCAGGGTTACAAAGTTCATAAGCTCAGACAAAAGCCTGTAACGCTCCTCTGCGACTGACTTTTCCTCACCCTCAAATTCACCACTCGCGTATCGAACCGCGCTAAATTCCGAGCAACCGAAAAGAAATGCGTGGCTTTTTTGCCGCACGAAAGTTTCGGTGTTCGCCGCACCGATGTTTATAGTTTTGCAAGACGTTTTTGCGGAGTATTTTTTGTTGATTTCCACTTGAATTACCTCCAATTTTTTATTGATTTAGATTAATTATACACTTTTTTCAAAAAAATGTCAAATATAACTTGACATTTAGAAAATCATTTGTTATACTACTTGTATATTAAGAACCCGTCTCAATAGGAAACGTGCCGGAGAAACGAGCAAACTTTTCGTCATTCAAGGCGATTTTTGTGCGAATATCCGTGCATATTTAAGCAAAAATCAACGCATGGATGATGTGGATAAACCCTGTGGATAAATCCACGAAAACTTGCCGTTTATACGGTACGATTTTCTATTGATACGGGTTCTAAGAAAACATGGAGGGTTAAATTATGTTAACCGCAAAACAATTTGAGGATTTGAAAAAAACAAATCTCAGCGTAGACACGGCAAAATCTCGCGACAGAATCTCCGCGGCGTACAAAGCGGCATCGACCGAAATTAAAAAGAAGATAATCGAGCTTTCGGGCTTGTCCCGCGCTTCTTTTTACAACGCCTTTCAAAAAGGCTCGGCGTCCCCGAAAATGGTGCTGGCAGTGGCACAGCATGTCGGCGTTTCACCGTACTATTTCACCGGTGAATCCGATGAGCAAGGCGTCTTAACCGACAAGGTTTTGAGCCAATTTATTGAGGAAAAAAACATCTTGGGTTCCTCGGCAAAGAAAGAAAAAGTAAAGAAAGTCGCGGAAAAAGTTGCGGACAAAGTCGCTGAAAAGGCCGCCGAAGTTGCGGCAGTTGAAGGCGCGGCTCCCGAAAAAGCCGAAAAAGCAGTAGCAAAAAAAGCAACCGTCAAGAAGACCGCAACCAAAAAAGTCGCCAAGAAAGCCGCGAAAAAGCCTGTAGAAAAGAAGGCAAAGGCTGAAAAAGTTGCGAAAACTGCGAAAGTTGAGAAAACTGCGAAGGTCGCAAAAGCCGCAAAAGCCGAAAAGCCTGCAAAAGTCGCGAAGACTGCGAAAGTCGCAAAAGCCGCAAAAGCCGAAAAGCCTGCAAAGGCCGAAAAAGTAGCGAAAGTCGCTAAAAAAGGCAAGCCCGGCAGACCCGCAAAGGCAGTTTCCGAAAAGGCCGCGAAAGCTGTTCCCGAAAAGGGCGCAAAGGGCGCAAAAGCCGTTAAAGCCGCTAAAACCCCCGTTGACAAAAACGAAGTGTTGATGCAAATCTCGATTGAAAAGACATCGAAATTGCAAAAAGCCGTCGCGAACCTCAACGAGGAAGATGCCGTCATGCTTCTCCGCGCACTCATCAGAAAAGCCGAAGCAAATGACAACGCAAAAGCTCTTTGTGATATAATAAAAAGCTGTTTGCTCTCATAGTATTAATAACAACTATATTTGTACGGGCGGGAAAAATTCCCGCCCCTACTAAAAAAGAGGCGTAAAGTGAACTACTTAGTTATAGTTTTGCAGGGAATTTTGCAAGGGCTGACCGAGTTTTTGCCGGTGTCAAGCTCGGGGCATCTGTCTGTCTTCGGGCATTTCGCGGGTGTTCGTGGCGAGGAGAGCTTGCTGATAATGGTGGTGTTGCCCCTCGGGACGCTCGCCGCAGTGTTTATCGCGTTTCGGGAGATAATTCTCGGCATGATTAAGGAATTTTTCCTTGTGTTTGCGGATATTTTCACCGCAAAATTCAAGTGGAGCAAGATGAACGACAACCGCAAAATGCTCTTTATGACCGTCTTCGCGACACTGATTTTAGTCCCTGTCTACCTCTTTTTCAAGGATTACTTCACAGCCCCCGAAGGCGACGGCGACATCATCTTTGAGGGCATCGCGTTCATTTTCACGGCGATTCTGCTGTTCATTTCCGATGCCTGCGTAAAGGGGTACAAAACCGGCAAAGACATGAAAATTGCCGACGCGCTTATAATCGGTTTGTTTCAGTGTATCACGCTGTTTCCGGGAGTTTCGCGCTCGGGTTCGACGATTACGGGCGGGCTTTTGTGTGGTTTGACAAAGCAGACGGCGGTGGCGTTTTCGTTCATCTTGGCAATCCCCGCAATCTTAGGCGGCGGGCTGTTGGAATTAAGGAGCGCGTTGCAATCCGACCTGCAACTGAACTACGCCGAACTCGGCGTGGGCTTTGCCGTGGCGGCAGTTACGGGCCTGTTCGCAATTAAACTCGTGCAAATCATTGTAAAGAAAGAAAAGTTTAAGATATTCGGGATTTATACAGCGATTTTAGGTGCGCTTTGCATTGTTTGGGGCGTGCTTGATATTGTCGTTAGATAAAGATGTAGGGGTACAGTTTGAAAAAAATTAAGGAAGGCGCGCCCCGTGCCGCAAATTTTCTACGAATTACATGCAAGCGGGGGCGGCACGGTATTAAAAATGGGGGAAACTAAAAGAACGGTAAGTAAAAAAGCGGCTGATAAAGCCAAAGCGGAGCGTTCGGCGGAGGCGGTGAGACGAGACAAAAAACAGCGCAAACTCTGGTCGTTACTGCTTTTTTCTGTGGGCGTGCTGATAATCGTCTTCTCGGTTTTGGGCAACGTAAATTCCGAGGAAAAGAACGCCGCCGACCATATAAACAGGTTTTTGCGCGGATTATTCGGGTTTTCGGTGTTCTTCATCGGGCCTATTTTAATTTACATTTCAGTCATGATTTCAATGAACAAGCGGGGCGGCAACATCGCGGCGAAGCTGTTGCAATTGTTCTTTATAATACTGCTAATCAGCGCGGGGATACAGATAATTTTCGTGGGCGCGTTGGACGTTGCAGAGGGCGAAAAGACGGCGAGTGTGCTCTTTGAAAATGGTGTCAACCTCAAAGGCGGCGGGCTTTCGGGGGCGGTTTTGGGTATACCGCTGCTGTTTTTCGGCAGAGTCACCGCGGGTATCATCGTTGTTTTAATCGGCTTCGTCATGTTCATGCTCTCCGCCGACATGACCTTGCACGAATTTCTGAAGTTCATCTCCGCCCCGTTTCGACTTATCGGCAAGGCGGTCAAAACCAAGGCGCAGGAATACCGCGAGGACAGCGAACATCTGCGAATGTATCACGAGGAAAGTGCCAAACTCGAAAAAGTCGCGAAAGGCGAGGTCGTGACTTCGGAGGAAGAAAAAGCCTTGAAGAAAAAGCTGAAATTCGCCGAAATCGAGGCCGCGGTGAACGCGGGCAGGGAGCATGACAAGCCGATGCAAGTTTCGGAGACCGCAGATACAGCAAGTACTGCAATTGCAGACCCCCCTCCCCCACCCGAACCCCCGCCCCCCCACGACTTACATAACCCTAACGAGGATTTCCAAAAGCAGTTGTCGGAATATGCGAGTGGCGATGAATCCCCGCATGACGAATCGCACGAACCCCCGTCTAACCCCGTTTTAGACGCGATTAAAAAATACAACGCCGAAAATCTTGAAGAAGCCGAGACCAACCAAAAGAACGTGCAATCCTTGAATTTCACGAAAACCGAGCTGTTCAGGAGCGAGGACAGGAGCGAGATTGAGAAGGCGGCGGAGAATTTCCCCGCGCCCGTGTCCGCGCCTTTGGCCGCAAAAGAACCGCAGTATCTGCTCCCGCCCGTGACCCTCCTGAACGAGGTCGCGGCGGCACAGAGCAAAGGCGACATAGACGCCGAATTGGCGCAGAACTCCGAGACTTTGGTGGAGACCTTGAAAAGTTTCGGCGTGCTTACGAAAATTGTCGGGGTTTGCAGAGGACCGTCGGTGACGCGGTACGAGTTGCAGCCTGCCCCCGGTGTAAAAATATCGAAAATCACCGGACTGATTGACGACATCGCGCTGAATTTGGCGACGGCGGGCGTGCGGATTGAGGCGCCGATACCGAACAAAGCCGCCGTCGGAATCGAAGTGCCGAACCGCACTACCGACACCGTGAGTTTCCGCTCGATGGTTGACAGCATGGCGTTCAAGGGCGGCGAGTCTAAATTGGCGGCGGTAATCGGCACCGACATTTCGGGCGAAATTATCGTCTGCGATGTGGCGAAAATGCCGCATATTCTGATTGCGGGGACAACCGGCTCGGGAAAATCGGTCTGCGTAAACTCAATCATCATGAGCATTTTGTTCCGCGCAACCCCCGACGATGTCCGATTTGTCATGATTGACCCCAAGGCCGTCGAGTTTATGATTTATAATGGTATACCGCATTTGCTCATTCCCGTAGTGACCGACCCGAAAAAGGCGGCGGGGGCTTTGGGCTGGGCTGTGACCGAGATGATGAATCGGTACAAGAGTTTCTCGGATTACGGCGTGCGGGATTTGAGCGGGTACAATTCGCTCTGCGCGGGCGACCCCGAGCTGGTGAAAATGCCGCAGATTGTTATATTTATTGATGAGTTTGCCGATTTAATGATGGTTGCACCGGGCGACGTCGAGAATGGCGTATGCAGATTGGCGCAGATGGGCAGAGCGTCGGGAATCCACCTCGTAATCGCCACACAGCGGCCCTCGGTGGACGTCATCACCGGCATAATCAAGGCGAATATTTCGAGCCGCATCGCCCTCAAAGTCGCCTCGCAAGTTGACAGCCGTACTATTATAGATAGTGCGGGCGCGGACAAGCTGCTCGGCAAAGGCGATATGTTGTTCTTCCCTGTAGGTGCGCCAAAGCCGCTCAGAGTGCAGGGTTGCTGGGTCTCGGAAAAAGAAGTTGAGCGTACAGCCGACTTTATCAAGAAATCGTTTATACTCGATTACGACGAAAGTGTAATCAAAGAAATCGAAGAAAACGCCGAGCTTGTCGGCTTGAAAAAGTCCGAGCAGAACAAGGCGGCGCAGAATCAAAATAACGACTTGGACATTAACGACGACAAACTTGACGAGGCAATCGAGGCGGTAATCGAGGCGGGCCAAGCCAGCACGTCTTACTTGCAAAGAAAGCTGAAACTCGGCTACGGACGGGCGGCGCGCCTGATTGACATCATGGAGCAAATGGGGGTCGTCGGGACTTTCGAGGGCAGCAAGCCGCGGCAGGTGATTATGACTAAGCACGAGTGGCATGAGATGAGGATTAATAAAGATACATGAACTATACAAAAGTATCATTAGAAAACTGGAAACGCGGCGAAATTTTCAAGCATTTTATTGACAATTTGCGCTGTGTAATTAACATCACTGCCGACATAAATATCGGCAGTTTGCGGGCGTTTTGCAAGTCCGAAAACTACAGGTTTTATCCTACTTTTATCTATATCGTGACAAAGGTAATTAACAGCCGCGATGAGTTCAAAATGGGGCATGACGAGGGCGGCGATTTGATAATTTGGGACGAGGTTTTTCCGCTGTACACAGTCTTCGATTCCGAGAGCGAAATGATTACTCGTTTAGTTACTCCATACGCGCCCGATTTCCAAGTTTTTTACGAGAAAATTGTAAGTGACATGGATAGACAAAAAAGCAATCCCGGTATTCAAGTTTCGCATAAAGAGCGCAATGTTTTTGACGTTTCGTGCTTGCCGTGGTTGCACTACAAATCCTGTGATTTACACGTTTTTGACAGCGGAAAATACTTAGCGCCTTTTATAACTTGGGGGAAATTCGAGGCGCAAAATGGCGAGTATAAAATGCCGCTCACTATGCAGATTCACCACGCAGTCGCCGATGGATTCCACATTTCGAGGTTCTTTGAAGATGTGCAGTTTCAGATTAAGTGTTTGATTGAACGGTGAAGGTCTAAAAAACTGAAAATATTGCCAAACTTGACACACAGTTGTCAAGTTTGGTGTGTTATGATGAGTAGAAAAAGGAGATTTATTATGAAACAAAAAGCCTTACTCATCATCGACATTCAAAACGACATCACTAAAAATTACAAGGAAATTATCGACAAAATCAACAAAGTTATCGATTGGGCGACTGCACAAAATATTCATGTAATTTATATTCGGCACGAGAATTTATCGGCAGGCACAAGGACCTTCAAACCCGCTACCAAAGGGGCTGAATTAGTTTCAGACATGAAAATAGTGTCTGAAAATATTTTCACAAAATCCAAAACAAACGCTTTGTCAAGTGAGGATTTTGCGGAATTTATCAGCAAAAATGACATTCGCGATTTTTACATTGCGGGCGCGGACGCTGTTGCTTGCGTTAAGTCAACTTGCTACAATTTGCGTAAATCGGATTATGGCGTTACTGTTTTGTCGGATTGTATTACGAGTTATGACAAGAAAAAAATTGATGAAATGTTGCGTTATTATGCAAGTAAAGGTTGCGAAATAGTCAGTGTTGATGCGCTTATTTCGGAATGTTCGGAAAGTGTATGAGGTGTAAAAAATGCCAATTGATTACAAGAAAACCCAAAAAGAATTCTATCAACCGAAAACAACTCCGTCAGTTATTGATGTACCGCAAATGGTATTCATCATGGTGGACGGCGCGGGCAATCCGAACACAAGCGAGGAGTACAAATCTGCGTTAGAAATTCTCTACGGACTTTCGTACACGATTAAAATGAACAGCAAAACTGTCATGGAATATGTCGTGCCGCCGCTCGAGGGCTTGTGGTGTCTGAATGACGGCTCCGAGGATTGGTACAAGGACAAAAGCAAATACTGTTGGACGTCGATAATTAGACAACCGGATTTTGTTACATTAGATATTTTTGAAGCGGCAAAGGCAAAACTTGACAAGAAAAAACCGCAACTTGACACATCAAAAGCACGACTTGAAAAGTTCACCGAGGGGCTTTGCGTTCAAGCAATGCACATCGGTTCGTATGACAATGAACCGCGCACAAACGCCGATATCATGCAGTTTATCTCCGATAATGAATATGTCAGCGATATTGGCGATAAACGTCGTCATCATGAAATCTACTTGAATGACCCGCGCAAAACTGCACCGGAAAAGTTGAAAACTATAATTCGTGTTCCGGTGAAAAATTAATGAAAGGTATTGCAAAAACATGAAAAAAATTATACTTTCATCTGCGGGATTTGAAACGAAAGTAATACGTAATACTTTTTTGGAATTTGTCGGAAAAAACCCGCTGGAAATTAATGCTTTATTCATTCCAACAGCCGCGAATTTTCCCGCCGCAATAGCGGTTTTGCCGGGGTGCATGAATGACTTGCTGAACATCGGAATCCCCGCAGAAAACATCACAGTTTTCGACCTTCATCGCGCGATGACTTTTGATGAATTGTCTAAGTTTGACGCCGTATATTTCACGGGAGGTAGCCCGCAATATCTGTTGGAGCGAATCAACGACACCGGTTTTCGCAAGCCGCTGTGCGAGTTTGTGGAAAACGGCGGAGTGTATGTCGGTGTCAGCGCGGGGAGGATCGTGT
>WRMK01000059.1 GCA_009777155.1 Oscillospiraceae bacterium | reverse complement strand
CGTCGAAGACATGTTGGCGGGCAACTTTTATCAGGTCTTTGAGCTCTTTGGGGTTGGAGTAGGCTTTGCCTTTGTACTCGTACCAGTCCTCGCCGTAGCTTTCTTTGTCGTTGTGCAAGGTCAACCCCGATTCATTTACCGAGTCGTTGCGCCTGAAAATGCCCGTGCCGCCCTCTAAGTATTCGGCGTACATCTTGAAAATGGTCTCGAGCGGGTTCCACCTGTAGCTTGAGTAGGGGTCGCGCAGGTCGAGCACCATTACTTTGTAGCCTTTCTCTTTAAGTTTTTGGGAGTGCATTTGGAACAGCTCACCCTTGGGGTCGGTGAGAATCATTGACGAGCCTGCTTTTGTCTCGCCTAAAATTTGCACCATCGGGTTAATGAAAGTCGTGGTTTTACCGCTACCTGTTGCACCGATAATCAGCGCGTGCATCGGGTTCGAGATGTTGACTTTCAGGCTGTGTCCCTGCATGAAGGCGCGGACGGGGACACCGTCCTTCTTGCTTTTGTGAAGCTGTGAATAGTCATAAGGCATGAAGTTGAAGTCGCGCTCTTTGTCGGTCATGAAGCGGGAGTTTTCGAGTGCGCCTTCGACGGCTTTCGCCTTACTGCTCATCATGCGTTTTGCGCGTTTGGCGTCGTCATTGCCGAACAGGAAGTACATCACGATAATCATGCCAATCGCGGCAACTCCGTAAATATAGGTTTGTTTGTCCACGAACAGCGCGGGGTCCCACAATACGTTTATATCCCGCGTTTCCTTGAGTTCATCGAAATGAATGACCAAGGCGTTCACCACGTACCCCAACCCGGTCACGGCGACCAATCCTAATATTAGCCATTTGATAAGTTTTTTAAGAATTTCCATACTTTCCCCCACGTAATTTTATTTAGACACGCCGCGCTTTTTCGGCTCTGCGAGCGGTGTAAAGCTCACGGGTTTGCTTTGTATTTGTTGCGGCTTACCGCCGTCTAAAGTATCAAACGAAATCTCTTGCCGTGCGGACACCGGAGCAATTTCTCTGAGCCGTTCCTGCATTTTTTCCCAAAGGCGCGACTTCAAATCGGTTTCCTGCAAAAAATCAAAACGTGCCTCGTTAACCATGTTTTCACCATGCCCTTTCTAAATCAACGCCCGAAGGCTTCCAAAGTCTTGCGTAGTGCCGCCAAACCTCGGTTATGTATTGTGGAAACTGTTTTCTCGTTCATATCTTTTTCCTCGGCAATTTGGCGAATTGTCTTGTCGAAGAAATATTTTTCGGAAATTATTTCGCGGGTGCGGTTGTCAAGGGTTGACAAGGCGGCGTAGAGCTCGCGCCTTGTCTCGTCCTTGATTAGGGTTGATTGCTCGTCGAAGTCTACGCTTAGTCGCGCATCTTCGCTTAAATCATCGAAGTTGAGGTGGACGGCGCGGGGGTGGCGGAAGTAGTCTATGAGGGTGTTTTCGGCGATTTTTTGTATCCATGTCGCTACGCTCCCTCTGTCGGGTTTGAAACTTGCGAAATTCTCGGTGACTTTCAAAAAGACCGTGCTTACCAAGTCCTCCGCGATTTGCTGGTGCATTACCCGAAAGAATATATAGTTGTATATCTTTGAAACATGTGTTTCATATACTTCCGCTAAATCCAAAGGTTGTTCCCCCTTGCCAACATACTAATTATTGCTCTTGACTACATCAGATTTTTTCTTTTCGGTGCCGTCGGCCGGTTTTTCGTGTACTTGTGAGATTTTTTCATTGGCTTTGCCTGTAATTTCGTCCGAGATGTCTGTTCCCACCTTGGTCTTGGTTGATTCGGTTTGTTTACCCGCGCTCTCTGCTTTTGAAACAGTACCGCCCGGCAATTCGTCCATGCTTACGGTGGCTTTTCCCGGGGCTTTTGCGGCTTTTTTGACTTCGCTCTCAAGCACTAACACGCCCGACTCTATATCTCTTTGCCTTTTTTCGTGTTCCGATAACATTTTGGCGTTCTCGGTTCCGATTATGTCTTTCAATTCTTCATATCTTTCTTTTTCTTGTTTCAAGCTCTCGGGCGAGGATTCTCCTTGTTGTACGTACCTCACCATGTTATGGCCTTCGATATATTCTTCTCTCACTGCTTTTTCTGCATCAGCACGCGACAATCCATTGATGTCTTGTTGGATAGCGACTTCGGCCATAAACACCCGCAGTTCGTGTGCATCTTCGGACTCTATCGGCATAGATTCGTAGTTTATGGGTTCTGTGGTTTTCGTTGTGTCACGGTTTTCATACGCTGCCATTACCGCGAGCAATGCCGCTTTTTTCTGTTCTTGCGGGTCTACCTGCGGTTGCGGTTCGGGTTCGGGCTCTTTGAACAAGTTTTGCATAGCCTCGCCTTGGTCTCGTTGTTGTTTTTCATCCACCAATTTGTCCAATTCGGCTCGACCTTTTTCGGCTTGCATGGCTTTGAATTCTGCATTCGTTTTCAGCGCGCCCGACATTATGTCTTTATCTTGTTTTTCGTTCAATGCTAAAGCTTCGGCGTTCTCGTATCCGATTACTTTTGCCAATGTTGACACTCTTTCCGCGAATTGCTCTTTGATTTCATCTGTGAGTTCTTGTGTTTGCACAAACAGCTTATCCCTCTTGTCATATTCGGCGTTATATTCTTGTGCCACTGCGTTTAGTGCTTTTCTTTCGGTCAATTTCGGGTCGGCGTCCATCTTATATGCCGCCTTTTCGAGGAACATACGCAGGTTATAATCGTTTTCGCTCTCGCCGGGTTTTCTTCGGGGGTCTGTGCCGTCTTCGAGCCAATTGTTGGCAACAGCTTCTGCCTTGTCAATGTCTTTTCCGTTTTTCTTGTATTCGGAATCTTCAATTTGCTTTGAAACCCTGCCTCTAAAATGGGATTCCGTTTCGTCGGGCCATCTCGCCCTTCCGTCAACACGCGGAATCGGAGCTATCTTATCGAGAGGCCTTGACGGTTGTTCTCCTGTAATGCCGTCTTCGACTTTGGCGGTTTTGAGTTGGTGTCCTTCGGGTAAGGTTGAGTTGAGGAAATCCTTTTGTCTGGCACTTAGCTTGTTATTTTCGGAGCGTAGTTTCTCGTAGGATTCTATTGTGTTGTCTCTCGTGAGGTTTGCGCTGTTGACAATCTCTTGTACGTTTACAGGTTGGCTCGAGGTTTTCGTGTTGACCTCGACACACTTTTCCTGCTGTGACGGCTCTTTTGTGACCCACCCGAATGCCGCGAACAGGTCGAACAGCCATTCCATACCTAATATACTTCGCCGCGGTTGCGGTGCTTCGGGGTCGGGCGTCATGTCGATTTTCAGGGGCGAAACATTTGCCGGGGTTATGGGGTTTTTATAAGGCGGGGTGGGTACATTTGCTTCCATGTCCGCAATACCAAAGTTGAATTTACCCAAACTGTCTTGGTCCATAGGTGCGTTGTTTATTGCGAACACCTTGTCTTGTCTGTCAATCACATCGGCATAAAATGCACACATTCTGTAGACATTTGCTTTTTGCCGACCCATGCCCTGTGTTCCTGCGGCATAGCGTTCGGTTGCGAGTTGCCCGTTGATAAAGATGTTTTGAAAGGAGTGCTCAAGGTTAATGATTCCGGCACTGAAATTACTGTTGTAATCAAAGACATTGTTGAATCCCGCTATTGCGGCTTCCTTGTCTTCCATACTCAAATTGTCAAAGCCGCCGTCCCGCCATCTTTCTATGAACCCGTCATGAAATTGCATTGTTTTACTGCTGGTTGGTCCTGCCATGATGTTTTCCTCCTCTTTATAATAGTGTAATAATTAGGTATTGCTCTTGCCCTTATCTTTTTGCAGGTCTTTTTCTTCGGGCGGTTTTTCGATGATTTTAGAAGTTTTTTCGTTGGCTTTGCCGGTTATTTCGTCCGAGACATCTTTTCCCACCTTGGTTGCGGTTTGTTTAGCCCCGCCGTCTACTGCTTTTTGCTCGTCTTTCGCAGTATTGCCGGGCAATTCGTCTACGCTTACGGTGGTTTTTGTGAGTTGCGGTTGTACTTTCGGCACTAACAAGCCGGACTTTAGGTCTCTTTCCATTTTTTCATATTCCGCTATGACATTAGCCGCGTTCCTATCCAACAATCTGTTCGTCAATTCGTCGACTCTTGCGGTAAGCGCTTGGTCGCTTTTAGTTCTTTCCGCATTAATCTTTTGGATTTCTGCTAAAGGCGTTGTTGAGGTTATCTTTACTTCCTTATTTTTTTCTTCTATTTTCGTCATTTCCCGGTGAAAGTCTCCTAACGCTTCGCGGGTCGCAGTTCTTTTATCCTGTCCCTGTTCCATAAGGGCCGCCACTTTTTCGTTGAATATTCTGACGTTTTTCTCCTCGGGTTTTTCGTGTCTTGTAAAGGTTTGTTCACTTGAGCCTTTCTCCTCGATTATTGCCTTACGGGTCGTTTCGTGTTCGGTGGAGGTTTTGGCGAGGTTCGGGTCGGTTGGCACCAACAAACCCGATGCTATTTCTCTTTTTGCTTGTTCAAGACCTGCTACAGCCATAGCCGCTCCCTCGTCTCCTAATATGTTCGTCAATTGCTCTTTTCTTGTTTTGAACTCATTTTGGCTGTTTAATTTCTCGTCCATAATCTTGGTGACATCATCCAGAGATATTTGTGCGGTCGGTAATGTTTTATAGTCTTTTCGTAAATTTATTGCTTCCATGTCATATTCCTGTCCCACTGCTCTTGTCGCGCTTGCCTTATCCTTTCCGGTTTGCATTGCGGCCGCCACTTTTTCGTGGAAATTTTTCACGTTGATTTGTTGGTCTATCTCTTTTACGTATTCGTTTTTGACTTGCTCTATTGCATCTGCCGAGGATAGGCTGTTGTTTTCACTGCGGTCCATCAGGAATGCGGCTTTTTCTTTGAACAGGCGCATGTTGTAATCGTTGTCGGTCTCGCCGGTTCTTCTTCTGCGGTCGGTGCCGTCTTTGAGCCAGTTTGCGGCTATTACCCCTGATTCTCCTACTGATTTTCCGTCGGCGCGAAGGTCTTCTCTGATTTTTGCCGAGACCCGTGCTTCAAAATCTTGCACAGATTCGCCTTCTCGTCTCGCCCTGCCCGTAACACGCGGAACTGCATCGGTTGTTTTAACGTCGGCGACTACTTCACTGTATTGCTTAATCTTTTGCCCGGGCGACAATTGCTCCTCTTTGGTTTGCTCGGCACGCAGGTTTTCTGTGGCGTAGCGTTCTTTTGCGGTCTCTCTTGTGAGGTTCGCTTTGTCTACTGCGTCTTGCTCATTTTCGTCGGTGTATGTAGAGTTGTCGTTGATTGCGGCGCACTTTTGTTCTACCGTCGTCTCTCTTTTGACCCAGCCGAATGCCGCAAATAGGTCGAACAGCCATTCCATGCCGAGAATAGTTTGGGCAGGTTGCGGGTTGTCGGGGTCGGGTTCCATGGTGATGTTGAGCTGTGAGAGGTCGTCGCGCGTTATGGGGTTTACGTAGGGCGGCACGGGCTTGTTTGAGCCGCTCTTTCGTTCGGCGTCGTGGGTTTTCAAGCCTTCTTGTTCGATAAACGCGCTGTTTATGGCGAAGGACTTCGCGCTCCTATTAATAGTATCATAGTAAAACGCGCACATTCTGCATAAATCTCTGTCGTTCGTGTTGAGGCCTTGGGTGTGCTGTGCGTAGCGTTCGTCTGCGGGTTGGCCGTTGATGAAGATGTTTTGGAAGGTGTGCTGTAGGTTGCTCGTTCCCGCTATGAATTGTTGGTTGACGTCAAAGACTGCTTTGAATTGGGTTCTCGCAAAGGCTTTGTCTTCGTCGGTCAAGGCACCAAAGCCGCCGGTCATCCATTTCTCGGCGAAGCCGTCCCTGTATTTCATTGATTTATTGCTAATATCTCCTGCCATGATGATTTCCCCCTCTTTATAATAGTGTAACAATTAGGTATTACTCTTGCCCTTATCTTTTTGCAGGTCTTTTTCTTCGGGCGGCTTTTCGATGATTTTTGAAGTTTGCTCATTGGCTTTGCCGGTCATCTCTGCTGAGACGTCTTTTTTCGACGTGCTTTCTTTTGCCGGCTCTGTCTTCACTACACCGCCTTGTACTGTAGCTGTATGTCCATCCGGCAATTCGTCAAAGTCGATTTTCACTACTGCGGGTTGATGTTTCTTATGCTCCTCATTCGGGACTAACAAACCGCTGTTTATTTCTCTTTCTGCTTTTTCAAGGCTTGCTATAGTCATTGCCGCGGTTGTGCCTACTTTGGTTTTCAAATCACTGACTCTTTTCTGATATTCTGTATCTATATTGCCTAAACCGGTGTACTCGTATTCGCTCTTTATTCTGTCTACCTCGCTCTTGTATTCGAGTGTAACTTGGTGAATCGCTTCCTTTTCGGTCAATTTCGGGTCTAAGTCCATCTTGAATGCGGCTCTTTCGCCGAACATACGCAGGTTATAAGCGTCGTCGCTCTCGTTCTCTTTCCTGCGGGTGTCGGTGCCGTTATTGCGCCAGTCGTAGACTGCTCCTTGTGCCATGGAAGTGTTAAAATGGTTATCTTCTTTGCCTTCCATCGCGGCGGCCATGATTACTTCCGAAATCCTTGCTTTGTAGTCGTCTACGGATTCGTCGGGAAGTCTCTCTCTGCCTTCAACACGCGGGACTTGGTACGGTTTTGGTTGCTGTTGCTGTTGCTCTGTCAAGTCGGACGGGGCGACGCTCGGGTCGTCTTGTATGCTTGGGTCGGCTTGTTGGACTTGAACTTGGTCGGGTTGCTCCGCTTGAACTTCGGGTTGTGCCGCCTGCGATTGGGTTTGGGCGGCTAATAACGCTTCGTGAGTAATCAACACGCCGGAGGCTATGTCTCTGTCCTGCTTTTCCAAGGCCGCTATATTTGTGGCGACATCCGGGAGTATTTCGCCGAGTAATTGTTGCCTTCTTGCTTCGTAAGTCGCTTGGCTTTGTAAAGCTTGCGCCGCTGTTTCGGGGGTTTCCGGTGCTTGAGTATAGGCATTATTCCTTTGCTCCCATTGTTGTCTATACTCCGTGGACACTGCCCGCAAGGCTTCTACTTTCGTGTATGACATCGGGCTACTGTCCATTTTATAGGCGGCTTTTTCTTGGAACATACGCAGATTGTAATCGTTGTCGTTCTCGCCGGGCTGTCTTCTTCTGTCGGTGCCGTCTCTGAGCCAGCTTTGTCTTACTTCATCCGCTGTGTCCGTTGACCCTGTTTGGTTAAATACCGACTGCTGTATTGACAACGCAACCCTTCTCCTAAACTGTTGCGTAGTCTCGGTGTTCTGTCTTACTCTGCCGGGAACGCGCGGGACTTCACCGACTACGTACCCTTGCTGTTGTGCATGCGGTTGCGGTTGTTGCGCGTTAAATCCCGCCGGTGCCGCTTGATTCTGTTGCACTTGCGGCTGTTGCTGTTGCACTTGCGGTTGTTGCTGTTGCACTTGCGGTTGTTGCTGTTGCATTTGCGGCTGTTGCTGTTGCGCTTGTGGTTGCACAACGGGATTATTATATAAATTCACGATACCGCGCGCTTGGTGAAGCAGAACTTCCGGATTGACATGAGCCTGATTACCCGTAAGGTTGGAGGAATACGCCTGTTCAATGGACATGCTCCCTCCCCTGATAATCGCTTCATGGTTATTAAGCTTTAGAATTTGATTAGTTGGGTTGGTGTTACGGATGACATTCATGGTATCAAATGACTCCATCGCGCGTACTGTTGCGTTATTAGACGCCCCGCCGAAAAGCGTACTGAAAATCCTACCGAGGAAGCCCCCGCCGCCGGCTTGTGCTGCAAGTTGACCGATTCTGTCGTTTGACTGAGTAACCGCGATGACATGTTGGTTGGTTGCATTTCCGCCGTCGAACTTGGCGAAAGTATAGGCGTGCTTCTGCATTTCCCTGTCAAAACGGTGTATCGGCTTGTCGTCTATTTCGCGAATCGCCGCATTGTGTTCGTTTATGTAGTTTTGGACATGGACGTCTCTGCGCTTTATCTCCCTTTGCATGCTGAAAGCCGCCTTTTGTCGGGCCCACCAGTTTGTAATAAAGTTAGCCATTCTTTCGCCCTCCTAAAATTGTTTCTGTTTTGTCTTCCTATTTACTTATACGTTGGAAATGCGGTTGTACTTCAAATTTATGTCGGTTGTTTGGTCTTTGCGCCTTTTTGTTTTGATGGCTCGTTCAAATTTGGGTCGGGCGGTGAAATTTTTTCCTCTTTCTTACCGTTAAAATCGGACGAAACGTCTTTTCCGGAATGTATTGAATCAGCATCAATAATTTTAGTAGTCCCGTCTGCCTTTGTGAACGAATTCGATGGCTTAATGTCTTTGCTTGCCTGTGTTTTCGAGCCGAGTAACGGTTCGTCATCGACAAGCGGTTTAAGCTCTGCGCCTCTGTTTATGAGGCTTTCAAACTCTTGCTGGTTAAGCGGCTGTCTTGTTTCGTATTTTTGGTCGATGTTTTTCTTTTGTAGTTGTTGTTCGCTTTCGGTAAGCTCTTGGCCTTTTTCCAACTTCTCGTTGATTTTAACAAGCTGTTTAATCTCTGCGGGGACGGGCGTGACGGAGTTGATGAGCGAGTACCTTGTCATCTCCTTCTCGGCTTCGGTTTTGTTTTGATAATTATCGTAGCAGGAATCAAGGGTTACTCCTTTACTTTCCAAGTCGTCCGTTACCGCGCCGAATCTTTTGTTCGGAAGTGTAAGACTGCCGCCGTGTTCCTTGATTAACACATCTCTCACCGCTTCGCCGTGTACCAATGCACTGTATTCCGGTTTATTGTTCATAAAGTTGAAACTTTTTATTTCCGGGGTCATTCCGGGAACATCTTTATAAGCGGTGGAAAAATCATCGGACATCAATAATTTTTTTCTTCTGTCAATAGCGAGATTGTATGAATGTTCAAAATTACTTGACATTAAATGTGAAGCATCGCAGGTCTTGGTTCCGAGTTCGTTTTTCGTGGTGTCAAGATAAGGGCTTTTGCCGTAGAATAACGCTTGGCTTATGTCTTTTTGCATTCTCCTAAAATCTTCGTTTTTCCTGTAATTCTCTGCTATGGAGTAGTCGCTTGATATGTCAGTCTTAGGGTAATTTTTTTCGTCTCCATAGAATTTTATCGCGAAGTTTGCTAAGTCTGCCATTTCGTGCTTGGCTCTCATCTTGTCCTCGCCGAGGATTATCCCTTGAAGTTGTTCCCCGAGTTCCCTTTTGATACCCAGCATTTTCGGGTCTTGGGAGAGAGTGTCTTCAAAAGAATAGCCCTTTGACATCATATAGAATCTTGCAAAATTGTTTCTCGAAAAATCTCTGCCGAAAGTTTTTACGCCTATTGCCTCCCCTGCTTGATTCAGGGCTGTGCCTGATACAGGCAAGCCGTCCCAAAACACCCGTTCGTCTGTTACTTGGTCGTTAAAACTTGCAACCATGCCTTTTGCAATCGTGGTTTGGATTATGGCGCGGTCGGCGGCTTTTTCATCAAAGATGCCCATTGCGTAGACTTTGCGTTTTGCGTGCTCGTCGTCCGTGAGAGTTTCGCCGTTCTTGATTCGTTGGTCGAATTTTTTCTGCTCGTCTTCCATTGAAATCTGTTTGGTAACGAGCGCGCCTTCCTTTTTTTCGCCGAGAATTGCCAATTCGTCGAGCTCTTTTTTCTCATTTGCAGGGAGGGCGTTGTATGTGTCCATGTAATCTTTCGTGCTTTGGCCTGTGAATTGGCCATATAAAATTTTGACTACTTTGGGGTCGGTAAGGCTGCCGTTGTAATTGGCATTGATGAGATTCCTTACCTCGTTTGCGTGGCTCTGCAGAGCCGGGGGTTTCTTGGTGAAGGGGTTGCGAATATCTTCCATTGTTTTTGTGTCAAGCCCCATAGTGTTTTTGGTTTTTGAATAATCATCGCTGAATATGGTTGCTACGCGGGCTTCGATGAGTTGACCGCAGCCTTGCTCAAAGTTGCCCTTGTTGGTCATGTATGCGGTAAAGTCTTTCGGCATTTTCGCTAAAATCCCGGCTTTGTGTTCGTTGACGGTGTTTTTTGGCGGTTCGTAAAGCATTACCTGCTCTAAGTTTTTAGTCATTGAGATGAAAGTGGTTGTTTTTGCGTAATTAGCAACTATTGACTGGTCGCTCGTTATGTCGAACTTGGGGAATGTGTTCGGGTCGGCTAAGATTTTAACGGATTTTTCCGCCATTTCTGTAAGCGCCTTTTTGCTAAACTCCTTGTCGTCGCCGAAAAGAATCTTGTCGAGCTCTGCGCCGACTCTTCTTTTCTTGTCGAGTCCGGCTTCCGAAACGTCCATGATTTCGTCCATTGTGAAGCCTTTTGAGAGCATATACATCCGTGCGAACCCAACGCGGGAGGGCATCCTGTGTTCTAAGGATTCAAGGCCGAGCTTTGCATACACACCTGCGAAGTCCTCATTTTTATGAGTGCCGAAAAACGCTTCATTGTCTGCGGCGAGGCGTGCTTTATCGTCTAACTTCGCTTGCACAAAGGTGCGTTGAATGATGTCGCGGTCGGGCTGTCCCTCTGTGAGCCTTTGTTGCCGGGCTTGTGCGCGGACTTGTGCGGCTTGTGCGGCTTTTTGTTGTTGGTCTAATGCGGGGTTTATAACGTCTAAGCCTATTTCCTCGGGTTCGAGGTTGTTGGCTATGTGTTGCTTTTGTACGGCCGTATCATGGGCGTTTAGCACCGCCGTTGCTCGCCCTACATATACATCAGTATCATTAGCGCCCGGGACATTGTGCCTATTTGAAACAACGAAATCGGCGGATAGCAGTCCGTTGCGGATTTCGGTCTCGCGCTCTGCCAACTTGTAAACCTGTGAGGGAGCATTGTAGGCATCGTACAAGGCGTCGGTTTGGAATCGCCGTCGAATGCGAGCATCCTCATCACGACTGCTTTGGAAAAACCGCCCGTTGAACAATCTGCCGAAAAACGCACCAACGCCCGAACCTTCCGGATTGGTTCCTAATGCTTGCCTGTCTTCGTCGCTCATATCCATAGTAATAGCGGTTATTTCCCCATGTGCTGCGCCTATTGCGGCAACTTCGGGTATGCCGGTGGTCAGGTTACGGTTTTCCTCACTGCGGCGAAAAGCGTACTTGGCTATTGCCGTGTCGTAGCCGTCCATGCCTTGTTGCTCTATTTCACGGAATTTCGCATCTTGATGCGCCATATATTTAGCGGTGGCGGCAGTGCGCTCCCCCAAATACTTCTGCATGTTGTACTGGGCCTTTGTCCTATTCCACCAGTTTGTAAAAAAGTTAGCCATAATTTTTCACCAAACCCTTTCTGCACGACCGTGCCGTTAAATGTATCGCTACCCGCAATCTATGCGGATTACTTCCAAGTTTTTACCTCTCGTAAATTATGTTCGACATATACTTATACGATGAAATTTCGTTTGTACTTCAAAATTCTGCAAAATTTTTGCAAGTTTTGCAAGTTTTATAATTTTGAAGCTAAGAGTTTATTGAGCATGTTCGTGAACCCTGCGCCTGTGAAGTGGCTGAATATGTAGGTTTGTGAAATATCTGCCGAAGTCACCAACATTCCCGCGAATTGCAAGCCCCAGCCTATTACAAAGAGGATTAACGCGCCTTGAACAAAGCCTACCGCCATTCCGCCGATTTTGTTGAACCTTTTCAGAATGGGGAGCTTGACGACTTTATCGACGAAGTGAACCCCGATTTCCAACACAGCCCGCACGAGTATAAACCCGAACACGAACAGCCCCGCAAAGGCAATCGCGCCGCAAATCGTGGAGGTCAGGGCCGCTTTGAGTGAGCCGCCCATCTCAGTGGCTTTGCGTATTACCGCATTTACAAAAGGATTGTCGGTTTTGGCGGAGAAGCCGAGGGTGTCGAAGACTTGCCCGGTTGCTTGTGCGAGTGCGTCGCCGTTCGGGGACGTAAAGTCCGGCAACATGTCGCCGCCTTCTGCGACTATCTTGTCCAAGGCGTCGTTGATTGCGCCGCCTACATTTTCCTCAAGAAATCCCTCGAGTGCCGGGGAAAACGCACCGGCTATCGCCCATGCGATGATTATCGAAAGAATCGTGACGACGATACCCGCCACGGCAAGCACCAAGCCTTTCTTTCGCCCGTAAAGCACCATTGAAACAAGGATTCCGACCGCCATAAGGTCAAGAAGTATAGCCATAAAACGCTCCCTATATGTATTTTTCGGGTATTTCTGCGAAATTTGTCGTTGTTCGGTATTGTCCAATATAATATTATACCTTATATATTTGTGGTTGTCAAGGGTTTTCTTAAAATTTTTTTGTGGATTTGCAATGCTTAAAGACCTATCCCTTGTGGGTAGGTCTTTTTGGGGGAGTGCGGCTAAGAGGACTCGAACCTCCACGGTTTCCCACCGGAACCTAAATCCGGCGCGTCTGCCAATTCCGCCACAGCCGCGAATTTACTGCCTTTTTACAAATACCTCCTCAACTTCTCAATCATTTTATCCAACTCAAGCGGTTTGCCGAGGTGGTCGTTCATGCCCGCTTTGAGACAAGAATCTATGTCGTCTTTGAAGACGTTCGCGGTCATTGCGATTATCGGGACATTTGTCAATTTCAGGTCGTTTCGGATACGCTCGGTCGCTTCCAAACCGTCCATCTCGGGCATTTGCACGTCCATGAGGATTAAATCAAAGCTGTAATCGACCGCCTGTATCACCTCAATCGCTTCCCTGCCGTTCTCGGCGCAGTCAATCAGCACGCCGTATTCCTGCAAAATAACCGTCAGTATTTCGCGGTTGATTTTAATATCTTCTGCGACTAAAATTCGCTTGCCCGCAAATTCGCCGCCGTCTTTTTCGCTTTCAGAAGTCACAGTGGTGGTATTTGCAGTTTCGGCTTGGTTTTGCGAAAGTGGCTCATCTGCGCGTTGTACTTTTATGTTGAATGTGAATTTCGCGCCACTGCCAAGCTCCGACTGTAGGTCTATTTCGCCGCCCATAAGGCGGACTATTCGCTGTGAAATTACCAAGCCCAAACCCGTGCCGCCGTACTTGCGGCTTATGCCCGACTCGGCTTGCTCAAAGGCTGTGAACAGCTTTTCCTGTTGTTCGGGGGATATGCCTATGCCTGTG
>WRMK01000058.1 GCA_009777155.1 Oscillospiraceae bacterium | reverse complement strand
CCCCGCAAGTCGGGCGCGGACACTTGGAAGTTGTTGTACATTGTGTAATCCGCGACGATAATCGGCGACTCGCCCGTACGGAAACGTTCTTCCACCACCAAGTCCCGCTCAAGCTTGTAGTCGGTGTAAAACTCGGTGAAGATTCTGAACGCATTGACACCCTCAACCTCGTCCAATGCCGACTTTGTCGCGTCGTCGTTATAATACCGCCCATTGTTTTGGTACAGGAGAGTAGCAAAAATTTGCTCGTTCGGCATCATCGCGAATTCCATTTGATTTTGTGCAAGTATGGACATGGCGACCTTGACCTCGTCCCACGTGGTCGGCACAGCAAGCCCCAACTCGGCAAGAATATCCTTGCGGTAGAACAACATCGGGAAAGTCTGAGTTTCGGGCAAGGCGTAAGTCGCGCCGTCAAATTTGAACCCTACCATCGCGCTTTCGTGGAACCGCTTTTCAATTTCGGGCAGGTCGGGGAAGATGCTAAGGTCGGCGACGGCATTACGCAAGCCGTAGTTCATCGGGAAATGCCCCATGACTTGTATCGCCACGTCCGGCCCTTGCCGCGCCAACGTCGCTTGCAGTAAGGTGTTCATATCCACCAACATGACATTGACGTTTGTGCCGGTATCGTGGGTAAACCCGCTGTCAATCAGGGCTTTGACTATATTCGCTTGGTCTCGCCCCGAACCAATCCAAAGCGTAATCGTGTCGTTCATGTACAAGTCGTCGTCCACGATGTTCCCGATTAGGCTGTAGTCGATAATAAATGAGAAGAATAATCGCGACAACTCAAACCACAGCCGCTTGAAGAACGAATTGTTTTCTAAGGCGGGCTTTTGGTCGCTTGAAAAAATCTGTATCTGGTCTAATTGGAGCGGTTGCAATAACGCCTCATTGAGCCAGTTACCGCATGCCCGCGTATTCTCCTTGAACGAATCCAACACCCGCGGGAATTTTTCAACGTCTTTAATCAGCAGGTCCAACTGGTCGCGCATTGCCACCAAAACCCGGTCGTACCCGCCGCGTGTAACTCCGATACGGCGAATCTCGTCTATAACGTCATTAAGCCTGTCGCGCACGATTTCCATTTCAGAGGTGATATGCGGCAGATTGCGCCGAATCTGATAATCCCTGTGTCGGTCGGGCGTCACCCCGGTAAGCCGTATGAGTTGGCGGTAAATCCCGTTCAGCTCGTAGACCGACACCCTTACCTCGGAAGTCACCTCCGAGAACTGCCCCAGCACCGACTCAAAGCGGATGGTATGTACCTTGTCCGCTTCAAGGTAGAACAAAAACGGCGTTCCGTCGTCGTCCTTGAAGGTCTCCTGCCGCCAATTCTGCGAGAATGTAAAGCCGTAGTCGTCCATTTCGGCGAAAGGCACTTCGCCATTTATGGAGATTCTGCGGGAGGTAATCGCGCCCCTAACGAAATTCTGCCTTACATTGACCCCAAGGTTGTAATACCCTGTTTCGGGTACAGAAAACTCCCATTCAGCCCACTGCCCCGCGAAACGCCACGAGTACCCCCCAAGGGTGTTGTTGAGCAACAACCGCGGGCTGGACGGCGTGAGTGCGGGCGACGATGAGTCTTGAACGGGATATAACATTTGTGAAGATGTGCGGATTGCATTCTGCGACTGCAATTCCACCGACTTTCCGTAGGTGGCAACTGCACCTGCGGCGTCATGCCGTGCCTTGTATTCGGCGTAGGTGGGTATACCGGGCGGGTTGTCGAGGGTAATCGAGCGCAGTAACATCGGCTCACGCAGAGCGTTTATGGTAATAGTGTTCAGCCCCGCCTCGAAATACACGGGCAGGTGCGACATAATGTAGCCGTCATAATCGAACAGGTAGCGATGTGTCCACTCGGGGGACTCAACCATGGTAGGCTTGAGGTCGTTGCCTTGGTTATCCTGCTCCCAAATCAGGTTGGTGTAACCCCTTGCAGGGACATTCGCGGCCTTTATGTTTTGCCAAATCCGCGGAAACTGAACAATCGCAAGCTCCCGATAGGGCAGTTCACCATTGACGAAGAACGCCCGTTCAACCGCCGAGCTTTTGCCCTCAATAGGATAGTACAACAGGGAAATATCGTAAAGCCCCGCCTGCTCAACATTAATCTCGTATTCGACCAAGGAATTTTCCTCGGTGAGTATCGCGTAGCCACTAATGCCGTCGTAATCCTGCATACCAACAGGCACGACCTCCGCATCGTCTTCCATATAGCGGGTGAAATCGCCCGCATCTATAGTGTAAGACTTATCGGGTCGTGTTTGAGGGAAACTGCTTATGTACTCTGCATAGGTAGGTATGTCGGGGTCAATCGTGTACCGCCAGAGAACCTCCTCGGCATCTGCCCGTGTCATTGCTCCGGTCTCGCCCGAATCGGCGGACGCCCCGCCGTTTTTCTGTGAAATCTGCAAAAACACAGCAACGCAAAGCACAAGCGCCGTAAGCCGTCGCAATTTATTGCCTTTTTTACCGTAATTACCTTTTTTAAGAGTATGTGACAAGCCTTATCCCTCCTAATATTCTAACTGTATGTAGGGGCGCGCATTGCGCGTCCGTGAACTTCGCAATCGTCTGTAATCTAACCCTCGCACAATGTACGCAATTTTAACTGTTCGCAAAACTCAACCTGATTCTCCGCGACAAACCGCGCCCTGACACTGACTTTGCGCTTTGCCCTGTAAACATACTTGATTTCCGTTTGATTTTGTGCATCCGTTTCAATCGAGACAATATCTTCGTACGGTATTTCGTGGAGGCTGAACCGCGAAAGCTTGATGACTAAAGACTTTTCGCCCAATACGAAGTGGTAGACGACCTTGATGCGTATAATGCTCATAAAACCGCCCACGCCGAACCCCAAAGCCACCGCGATTAACCCGACCGGGGCAAACAAAACCGACATGTCCTCACCCGCAACATACGCGAGGAGCAGAACCAACAACGAACCCACAACCGCACACAACGCCAGAATTAAGCCGTCCCGCGTTGAACCCATTTTCACCTTTGTTTCCATATGCACGCCCTCCTAAATCTAATCACGTATAGGATAATTTTTCAAGTCCGGCAAGTCCTCCAAAGTAACCACAAGCTCGTGGTTATAGGCTTTCAGCAACATTTCCTTTTCGGTGTACTGCTCGGAGTAGCGCAGGGCGGGGGTTCGTAGGACGAAGTCGCCGCTCCATGTCGCCCAAAATCCCCACATTGCACCGTCTCGCAGTGCCAAATCGGGGTCGAAAATCACGCTGTTCTCGGACAGCACTACTATTTTAGGGGTGTCGGCGTAATTCACCGCCTCGATAAACTTGTTCGCCTGTGACGAATATACCCGCTCACCCGGGTAAATATCCTCGCCGATTATGTCCACATACTCGTCGCCCGGGTACCAATCGGTGTCCTGCCCGTTCCAGAGCCATATCAAGTTATTCAAGCCATGCTCGAAGGTCAGCTTTTCGTACATGGTAATCCAGAGTTGCTTTTGGGCTTCCGGCCCTGCCGCGCCCCACCAGAACCAACGGCCCGCCGCCTCGTGCAACGGCCGCCAAAGCACCGGCACATCGGCATCTTGCAGGATTTTCAACTGCACGGCGATTGCGTCTATATCGGCCATTAGTAAATCGTAGCTCTCGGGTTCATCGCCGTTCATAATTTTCGCCAAATCCATTCCGCGAGTCTCGTCGGTGTAGAACCCGCGATACCATGTGCCGTTCGGGCGCAGGTACTTATCGGGGGCGTTCCAGTGCCAACAAAAGGTGACAATGCCGCCTTGTGCGTCCATTTCGATTGCGTGTTCAACCGCCCTTGAAGACGTACCGCGTGCCGCCCGTGACGGCGTGTAATCCATCATATCCAAGCCCAAAACCGCAGGCCTTTTGCCTGTTTCAAAGAAAATCACGCCGGGTTCTTCCCCGAAAATCCCCATGTCGCTGTACTGCCCCGAAAGGATTACGCTGCCGTAAGAGTCGGCAAGGTAGCTCATGAGCCGCCGCGTAGTCTCGTTTGCGTTGGGGTTGACAAGTTTTGCCGAGACGTTGTAAATAGTGGTGTCAATCGGCGCGGAGTCGGTGATTATCAGCGTTTCCAACCTAACCCAACCCCAGTGCTTTTGAAATTCCACGGTATTACTGCCCGCCTCGAGGTAAACCCGCGACACAAGCGCAGGGACACTGCCGTCAGCAGTCGTGTGAGCGTCGCCGATTCTCTCGCCATTCACCGAGACATAATTATCCTTCGCCCCACCAATACCAACAGAAACAAACTCCAAGTCATAGAATCCGCTATAAGGAATCTCGACCGTGAAGGCGCAATAATCGTCGTCCTGCTCGAACCCCTCAAGATAATCGCCACTAAGCCGCACATTCCCGAAAAGCTCGGCGTCCGCCGCCTCATAGCGCAGTTCTACGGGTTCACGCGGCGGCAATTGCACTAATTCCTCTTGTGAAGTTTCTGTCATATTCACATCTTCCGTTTCTGTAGTCGGCGGCTCATCAACTGTAGGCGCGGGTTCGCCGCCTGTATCACAGCCTGTAAGTACCGCAAAAATAAGTACAGCTATTGCCGAAATTCGTGTTAAACGCTCGATTTTATTCATAGCATGAAGTCCTTACATAATTGTATTGTTAAATGTCACAGAATTTTGCACAATCCGCTAAATTTTATTATACAACATTCATTAAACCTTGTCAAGCATTTTTTTTAGAAAGTTTTACAAAAGTTTTACAAACCCCCATAATAGCTTTGCATAGCGTAAAACGCCTTCTTTTTGTACCGCAAATCCGCCGTCAGCAAGCCCTTTATGTTGTAATAATTCTGCACAGGGTGCAATCGGCGCGGGCAACGAAAATCAAAGAAAATCCACGGGCTTGTACCTTTTATATAGCTTATGCCGCGGAGCATCTCGATTTGCCTTTCGTAGACGTCAAGCTGAAAATCTTCCGTAAACATGTCGTCACGTGTCCCGGTCGCGGGCAACCCGGCTCTGCAATCCGCGCCGAATTCGGTGATGACTACCGGCTTGCCGGGGTTGCTGTTCGCGAGAATTTTCGGCAGTTTTGTAAAATCGGGGTCGTACCAACCGTAATACTCGTTAATGCCGATTATATCAAGGTATTCGGCGAGGCGGTCGGTGATTTTCAACAGCTCGCCGTCCGCAAAACAGGCCGCCGAAATCAGCCGCGTAGGGTCAAGGCTCCGCGCACGCCCCGCCAACCCGCTCATGAACGCCAATCGCGGGTCTTCGTCAAGGTTCTCGTTGCCGATTGACCAAATAATCACACTTGCGCGGTTTATGTCGCGGCAAATCAGCTCTGTAAGCTGATTTTCGGCGTTTTTGTATGTATCGGGGTTGCTAAACTCAATCGCCCAGTAGACGGGGATTTCCTCCCACAGCAACAGCCCGACCTCGTCGGCAATCCGCGCCGCGCTCTCGGAGTGCGGGTAATGCGCCAGCCGCATGAAATTGCAGTTCATCTCCTTTGCAAGCGAGTATACCTGCCGAATTTCCGCCTCGGTCACGGCCTTACCATTCGCAACGCTGTCCTCGTGGGCGGAAACGCCTTTCAGGAACAGGCTTTTGCCGTTGAGCAGGATTTCAGAGCCTTGCACACGAATTTCCCGGAAGCCGATTTTTTCACGCAGAATATCGCCGCCAAATTCTATTTCAACGTCGTACAATTTCGGGTCGTCCAACTGCCATAGCAACGGCTTTGCAGGGATTACTGCCCGGCCAATGCCGCCGATTACGGCGATTTCGGCGGTGAGATTCAGCTCGGGGATTTTCAAAACAGCTGTTCCCGAATCCGCGCCATCAATCTTCAAGTTGGCATAAATTTGCTCAAAACCGCTATCGGGCTGTAACCCCACCTCAAACGAGCGAATGAAAGTCGCGGGAAGCCGCAAAAGCTCCACGCTCCGATAAATCCCGCCGTAATTGAACCAATCGGTGTTGTCCATCGGGATATTCGAGGGGCGGCGAGTGTTATTCGCGACCACAAGCAAGCGGTTTTCGGGCTTTAGGACTTGCGTAACCTCCACGAAAAACGGCGTACTGCCGCCGCGGTGCATGCCGAGGTAGGTTTGGTTGAGGAAAATCGCCGCCCGCTCGTTCACCCCGCCGAATTTTATGAACACTCGCTCACTCTCGCAATCGGCATTGTAACTGAATTTGCGGGTGTACACAAGGCTCCCCTCGTACAGGAACAGCTTATCGGATTGCAAGTTCCAACACGACGGCACTTGAATCGTGTCCCACTCGTCAAAGCTGTAGTCGAGCGGTAGCGGCCTGCCGTCGGGGTCGGTTTGGTGCTCGTTGTACCAGCCGTTACGCAGGCAGCTGTCGTACTGGTCGATGCCGTAATTCCACAAGCCGTCAAGGCTCTCGCGACTACGCGTAAAATCCGCAATCCCGCTCCCCTCAATCAGCTTTTTCTCAAACTTCGCCCAAAAATCCATCGTGTGGATTCCGTCTGTTCTGTCGGCCATATTCTCCTCCTTCGTAGTAATGCAGAAATAATAATGCAGAATGCAGAAATAATTTGATTTCAAAGCAGTTTCCCGCCGGATATGCGCCTTGAAATTTAATTTAATAGGTCAAAGTTGTTTTCCGTAGGAATTAAACTTGGAAAGTTTAATTATTTCTGCATTCTGCATTCTGCATTCTGCATTTTTTGCGTTCTGCATTCTGCATTCTGAATTATTTTGCACTACGAGCAAAAGCCCCTCGCGCACCGTAACCGTCGCGCTTTTCCCCTGCATAACATTGCTCACGCCGCGGCTTTCGCCGACTTTCAGGGCGGCGTTGTTCAGCGGGTATTCCGCGCCTGTGACGTTTACCCCCGCACAGTCGCTTAGGGCAATCAGGGATAGCAGTTGGCCTTTCGCGCCCTCGACTTCCAAGCGGCTGTCGATGAGTTTAATGCTGTTGCACTCGTCGATTATTTCGGCGGCAATCCCTGCTGTAATGCAGGTTTTCAGCATGAAAATATTCGCAAGCGAGTGGTCGGCGCGGCTACCCGTGACGGCGGCGAAAAGTATCGCGGTTGCTTGTAATTCCCGCGCCTGCATTAGTGCGAGTTCGCTGTCGGTGTAGTCTTTTTTTGTCGGGTACTGTAGAAATTTACAGGTTTTCGGGGGTTTTTGTAATGCTCTCGACAAATCCAGCGAATCCATGTCCCCGACGATATAATCCGCTTGTAATCCCATTTTGACGGCGTGATTATACCCGCTGTCGGCGCAGATAATCACATCGGCGCAAAACTCCGCAACCCGCGCCCTTATATAATCGTAGTCCCGAATTTCCCCGCCGCCTATGATAATAATCCTCATTTTTCCTCACCCTCGTTAATTATACCATTAATAAATAATTTTTGCAAGTTAAAATGTTGACATGGGGAAAAATATATGATAGTATTATTTTATGAAGTGTAAAGTGCAGGAAAGGACGGGAAAAAATGAATAGTAAATCAAAGCTTCCTTTTTATATAACCGCTGTGGCTTTGGCGGTTGCGGGCGCGGTGGTCTGGCGAAAGCGCGCAAAGAAACGCAGGCCTAATCTGTCTTATGCGGTTGAGGTTGTACCCGGCGGCGGGGGAATGCCGCAAGCCGTACCGCAAGTCGGGGTCGAGCCTGTGGTTGAACCGGAGGTGGTTGCGGAATCTGTGGTTGAACCCGAACCGGAGGTGGTTGCAGTGGTTGAGACCGTGGAAGAACCCGAAGTGGTTGCGGAAGTTGAGGTCGTGGAAGAACCGGAAGTGGTTGTAGAGGTTGAGACTGTGGAAGAACCCGAACCGGAAGTAGTTGCAGAAATCGAAGTCGAGACCGTGGAAGAACCGGAAGTGGTTGCAGTGGTTGAGACCGTGGAAGAACCCGAAGTGGTTGTAGAGGTCGTGGAAGAACCAGAACCCGAACCGGTTGTAGAGGTTGATGTTGAAATTGAAGTCGAACCCGAACCCGTGGCTGAACCCATGGAAGATGTGCAACCCGAACCCGAAATCGAAGGCGAAGCCGAGATGGAACGCCAACGGCGGCTACGCGAATTGCAACAACGCCTTGCCGAATCGGAACCGGAATCGGAAGACGAACCCGAAGTTGCGGCTGAACCCGCAGTTGAACCCGAACCCACGATTGAACCCACGATTGAACCCGAAGTTGCGGCTGAACCCGCAGTTGAACCCGCAACTGAACCCGCGATTGAACCCGAACCCGCAGTTGAACCCACGATTGAACCCGCAACCGAACCCGCGATTGAACCCACGACCGAACCCGCCATTGACCCCGAAAAACCCGCCCCCGCCCCCAACGGCAACTCCACCGGCAACCTCTCAAACGGCGGCTTTGCGGCAATCAGCGGCGATTGGATTTACTACCAAAACACCGCCGACGGCAGCGCCCTCTACAAAATCAATGTTGACGGCACAGGCAAGGCCCGCTTGACCGACGATACTATTTATTATATAAACGTGGTGGGCGATTGGGTCTATTACTGCAATTTCGACGACGGTTGGAAGATTTACCAAATCACCACCGACGGCTTTTTCAAGACAAAGCTGAATAATGACGACAGCCATGACGTAAACGTCGCGGGCGGTTGGATTTATTACCAGAATCGCAGTGACGGCTGGAGTTTGTACAAGATGGGTACCGACGGCAGGGAGCGTACCAAGCTGTGCGACGACCGTTGCGACTATGTAAACGTAGTCGGTGACTGGGTTTTCTACCAAAACATTGACGACGACAAAAGCATATACAAAATCCGCACCGACGGCACCGAGCGTACAAAAATCGGCGGTGACGTCAGCTTTTACGTCAACGCCACCGAGGATTGGGTCTATTACAGCAACATGAGCGACAACAAGCGGCTCTACAAAATCCGCACCGACGGCACCGACAAAACCGCGCTCGGTGAGCATCCCGCGCTTGAGATAAACGTGTCGGGCGATTGGATTTTCTACCAAGATTCAAGCGATAACGGCTTTTTGTACAAGAAAAAAACCGACGGCACAAGCACAACATTGGTGTCGGAGCAGGCCTGCAAATACATCAACATCGCGGGCGACTTGGTCTACTACGACGGCTCGGCAATCCCAAACCGCTTCGAGCTTTTCCGCATAACCCAAGACGGCAAGGATTGGCAGAGGGTTGTTTAAGTTGTGCGGGATTGCGGGCGAACGCAGTTCGCCCCTACGTTGAAAACCCCCACAAACAACCGTAAAATTCACGCAATCGCCGACCCCCAACATGAAAAATTTTCAACGACCGGAAATCCTTTTTGTACGTAGGGGCGAACTGTGTTCGCCCGCAAATTCCCACACAACCGCCACAAATTCCCGCACGACCGCCCGCAAATCAAATAAAACAAACCCCCTACAAGGGGGTTTGTTCGTTTTGATTTTATACGAGAACCGGTTCTCCCAATTCATCAGCGGCGTAATCGGGCATGGCGTCAAAATCTCTTGCGAGATTGTTTCTCGGCGCGTTGCTTTCCGACGCAAGATGCTCGTGATACGCGTCTATTATCGTATCTTCAATCAGCTTGCGGGTTTCAAGGTTAATCGGGTGAACGATGTCCCTAAAATTCCCTTCCTCGTCTTTGCGGCTCGGCATTGACACAAACATGCGCTCGTCACCCTTGACCAACTTGATGTCGTGCACGACCAAAGCGTTATCCAAAGTTATGGAAATAACGGCGCAAATCCGCCTTTCGTTTAAAATCTTCCTAATGCGTACATCTGTAATCTTCATGTTTTCCCCTCATTTTGAGAACCTTCCTATAGGTCTGTTAGGACAAGCTCATTATGTAATAATTCCATTATATACGGATAATCCGTAAATGTCAATACTTTTTTGTAGATTTTTTTGCATAAATTTTCGTTAATTTAATTATAAGATTTACTTATCCGAATAGTACCTAATTAAAATTAACACTCGGCAGGTTAAAATTAAAGCAAAACTCTTAAAAAATTTTAATTTAATTTCAAACATACCCCCCATAGTTACTTTCATTGTAAATCGTTTCGTACTATTATAGTAAGAGTATGTAAATTTCTGCCGTTTTTGGCAGGTTTCTGCAAAAATAATGATATAAAAGGGGTACAGTAGCATGGAATCAACAAATAGGCAAGTCCGCAACAGCCTGAAAGTAACACTAATCGGCGGAATGATTGCAGCAATGCTGTTTACTGTAGTCGCCGTGAACGTGGTTTTCGTCATTGTCAGCCATAACAACGCAAAGGACGCGGCAGCGCGGGTCTACCAAAACATAGCTTCTTCCATAGCAAATACAGCCGCAAACAAAATCGACGACATACATAGCAAGCTTTCATCATACAGCCAAATCGGCGAACTCGCCAACCCCGCAACTCCGATTGAGGAGCGTGTTGCAGCGTCAAGGCGGGCGTCATCGGCACTCGGGAACGACATCACTATCAAATTGACCGACTTAGACGGTATGGAGCTTGTAATGCCGGGCGAGGCGGAAATAAATTTGAGCGACAGGGCGTACATTCAAGCCGCCCTAAATGGTAACACTTTCGTAACGCCGCCGTTTTTCAGCGCGGTTGTAAACCGCATGGTGTTGGTAATTGCACAGCCTTTAAGGTGGGACGGGCAGATTGTCGGCACGATTTTCATGCTTTTGCCGGGCGATTTCCTCAATGAAGCCATTGAGTCCTCTAAAATCGGCACTGAAGGCTATGCCTGCGCTTTTGATGCAAGCGGTTCGATGATTTCACACAGCGACATAATAAGTATTTTGGAGCGGGGCGAGAACCAATATCTCGAATTGGCGAAGACCGATAAGTCTTACAAAGGCTGGGCAGATGCAATAACCTACGCACAGTCTGCCAAGAACGGCACCGTCACGTTCAGAGGTATTAATAACGAGAAAATGCTTGCAGGGTTCAGCACAACGCCGCAAGGGTGGATAGTTTTCGCCGTCAGCACCGTTTCGGATATTTTGAGCGACACCAACCAAGCAATACTAATCGCCGCACTTATCAGCTTGTTCTGCATAATTGTAGTAATCCCCGTAATTATTCGAGTGATTACAGTGCGCCTAATTCGCCCGATTACCGAGACGGCGCGGTTCTTCAACCAAGCCGCGACTACCGGGCAGATTATCTGCTCCGATGAGGTCAACAGAATGTTCAATTACTACAAGCAGAGCAGTGACGAAATCGGGCAGCTGATTACCGACTGTGACCGTTACATGGACAGCATAATTAAGGTCTCCGAGGAGTTGGCGAATGTTGCGGAGGGCAATCTCGCGGTAGACGTCAGCGTGCTCTCCGACAAGGATACAATCGGGTTGTCGCTCAAGAAAGTTGTTGATAATCTCAACAGTATGTTCAACGATATTAACGATTCGGCGGCACAAGTCACGAGCAGTTCGGCGCAGATTGCGGACGGTTCGGGGGCGTTGGCGAGCGGCTCAACCGAGCAAGCGGCGACTTTGCAACAACTTTCGGCGTCCATCACCGAAATTGCAAGCAAAACCAAAGACAACGCGGCACGCACGGCGGAAGCCTCCGACCTTGCACACACGATTATGCAAAACGCCGAAAAAGGTTCACGCCAAATGGACGAAATGATGAACGCGGTCAAGGAAATCAACGATGCCAGCGCGAATATTAACAAGGTCATCAAGGTCATTGACGACATCGCCTTCCAGACGAACATACTCGCGCTCAACGCCGCGGTGGAAGCGGCGCGGGCAGGTCAGCACGGGAAAGGCTTCGCGGTTGTCGCCGAGGAAGTCCGCAACCTTGCAAGTAAGAGCGCGGAGGCGGCGAAGAACACGTCGGGGCTGATTGCAAACTCGATGGAGAAAGCCGAGTTAGGCTCACGTATAGCGCAGGAAACTGCCGCAAGCCTGAACGAAATTGTGTCGGGCATAAACAAGAGTGATACGATTATTGCCGAAATCGCCGAGTCTTCAAGCGAGCAGACCGCGGCTATCGGGCAGATTAACGATGCAGTCGGCGGCATTACCCGCGTGGTTCAGCAAAACTCCGCAACCGCACAGCAATCCGCCGCCGCATCCGAGGAAATGAGCGGGCAGGCGTTGGTGTTGGAGGAATTGATTTCGCAGTTTAAGTTGAAGTAGAGGTTGTGGGAATACTGCCGCCGCCCTGTAAGGGGCGGCGGCAGTTGTTTGTTTGCGGACGACCGGGGGCGGTCGTCCCTACGTGCGGGGTTACGGCGGTTTTGTGGGAATTTACGGGCGAACACAGTTCGCCCCTACGTTGAAAACCCCCACAAACAACCGTAAAATTCACGCAATCGCCGAACCCCAACATGAAAAATTTTCAACAACCGGAAATCCTTTTTGTACGTAGGGGCGAACTGTGTTCGCCCGCAAATCCCCACACGACCGCCCCCGGTCGCCCCTACACAACCTCTGCAAAAACACCCCCAATTAATTCCCCGGCGACGCTATTAAAAAAAGGTTCTGCGGGAAATCGGGGTCGTACCGATTGCTCCAATTATAATACAGCCTTTGAAAAGAAATAACAGTATAGCCGTCTTGATTATGGTCGCTTGTGTCATAAGGGTCGGCGAGAATTAAAACATCATTGCCTTCAAAGTCGTCGCCCATATCGTCATAGCCTATAATTATCCGCCAATGCCCGCCCCAGTCGTCGTCGCCGATGATGATTGGCTTTCCGTCTTTCAGAGCGTTTATAATCAAGTCTGGGGGGACTTGGGTCGCGTCTTGCAAATCGTATGTAGAATAAATTTCCCAGCCGCCCTCGCTTTCCAAAATGTTAATTAAATCCTTCAGCATGGTTTCGGGGCGGTCTTTATTTTCGCGAAGCTCGTACCATTCTCTGTCGCCTTGTCCCTCATACATTCCGTAGTATTCAAAAAGCATAACAAGACAAGCAGGTCCGCAGGTTACTTCGGTCGTTTGCTGAAAGGTTTTGAATTTTTCAAGAATAATAAGACTGCCGCCCGAACGCATATTGTAAAAATCGGGCGAAGCGTAATAGGGCGATGACTGAACGTCAAAAACCCGCTCAACGCTCGCCGCGCCATCCAAAGCCATTTCGGGCGGATAGGGTATTTTCTGCTCGTCCGAGTGGCTCGAATTAGCACCGTTTTTTCAAGCTGTGCAAAGCGA
>WRMK01000057.1 GCA_009777155.1 Oscillospiraceae bacterium | reverse complement strand
TTGCGGCGGGGGGATTACTGCTTGGGTGGGCGATTGTGCCGTCCGTGCTGATTGCAATGTTGGTGGGCGGGATAGTCGGCGCGTTCCTGAAAGGCCTCAAAAAACGCGCAACCATCTGCTTCGGCCCCTTCCTCGCACTCGGAATCGCCGCGGGGTATCTTTATGGGTATGATATAATTCATTGGTACTCTACGTTGTTTTAATGCAGAATGCAAAATGCAGAATGCAGAAATAATTTGATTTCAAGGCCGTTTTCCGACGGAGATGTGCGTTGTAATTTTAGTTATTTCTGCATTTTGCATTGTCATTTCTGCATTATTCTTCTTCGTCCTCGGAGGGCGCGGGTAGGTCATCTACTGAGATTCCGAGGCCTTCGCCGTATGCTTCGAGTTCTTGCAGGTCTTCCGCGCTGAATGGGTTTGACGGGGGTGGTGGCGGGTCAATCGGCATCATTACGTAGAAGTCTAATACAAACTCATACAGGTTCAGCTCGCCGACTTCCCTTACGGGTGTCTGCTTGAGCAGTGCCTTCGGGGTGTAGGTCAGAAGCTCGAAATTGCTGATGTACTCTAAGAAATTCGCGTATTCCTCGGTGGTAAGCTCTAAGTTAAACACGACGTTGATTACACCGATTTCGACACGCTCGGGAGCTAATTGCAACCTCATGTGTTCGAGCATCTTCGTCCTGTCGTCGGAGTTCGGCGGGATTACGTTTTCGCGCAGTGCCGCGGTTACATCGCGGAAGAAGAATACGTTGTTTCCTTCTTCAAAGTAATGGGCGATTGCCGCTTCGCGTTCGGCGCGGGCTTTGTTTGCCGCTTCACTCGTGTCACTGTCTGCCGGGGCGGGGCCCATTGTGTAGTGGAGCAGGACTCGGTAGGGGTCCCAGATTTCTTCGTCGGGGTCAATCTCGGGGGGGCGGGCGAATCGCAGTGCAAATTCGCGCAGTGCGTAACTGATGTCTCTGGGCGGCAACATCGGCAGTACGTAGAGTTCCCTGCCCTCGATGTCGGTAACGGCGATACCTTCGACCGCGGTGTGGCCTCTGCCGCCGTTTGCACCGTTCAGAAATTCTTGCACCATTGTGATGGCTTCTGTAGTCGTCATTTCCTCGTAGAAGCCGATGTATACTGTGGTTGCGCGTTCACGCTCCTCGTCGTATATCAGCTCGACTTCACGGGCGCGCTGAATCAACCGTGTAGCTTCGGCTATCTCGGTTTTTTTCTGTGCAATCTGGGTATCGACTAACTCAATTGAGTTATACGCGGGGCGGACAAGCAGGTATCCGACGCCGCCGAGGATTGCGCCTAAAACCAAAATGATTATGATAATTTTCTCAAACAGGCTTATATTTCTACTCAAAACGATTCCCTCCTTTTACTCTCATGGTGATGTTGAAGGTGTAGCCTACGGGAAGGTCTTCGTCGTCTTCCTCGGTGTTGACGTAACCGTAGGTTCGCACGTCTTCAAAGTATCCTCTTTCTTCGAGGATTTCGGCGTAGGTTGCGGGGTGGGTGTCGTCTTCACAGAAGAAGTCAACTGATAGGACATATTCGTCTACCTCAAAGGCGTCGATTATGAACATACCCGGCAGAAGTTCTTCCTCAAGCTTGTCGAGAATCTGCGCTGACATTTCGGGCATGAAGTTGTAGAGAACGCGGGCGGTGTCAACTGCGTCGGAGTAGTTTCTGTAGTGCTCGATTGACGTTTCGATTTGGTTTACATACTCCTGCACTTCCGCGACCTGCATGTTTTCGTGCCGCTGTGTGAGGTCGGCGAGCTCCCGCTTTTTGAGGCTTTCGATGTACTGCATTGTACCCCATGTACCCAAAACAGCCACCAACGCAATAGCCATCATGATTAGCACTACCAACCCGAACTGCATGTTCAGGGTTTTAACTCTGCCCTCTTTGGTATGGAGCAGGTTAAGGTTCTCGACCTTGGGGTCAACTTTGAGTAACGCGCCGATTACGTTTGCGTACTCGACAAACTCGAAGTTGCGCTTTGAGCGGACCAAGTCGGCGGGGAATTCAAGCTCTTTACCCTCGATGTCGTTTTGTTGGAGGGCTTTTTGCAGACCTTTTTCGTCCTTGATTTCGCCGAAGTAGTGAATCTCTTTGATTTGCCCGGCAAGGTCGGGGCGGTGCTGTTCGACAAGGTGCATGGTACGGAAGATGTTGTCGAACACGGCAAGGTTGACATAGTCGGCACTGTGTTCGTAGTCACTCGCGTCGATTTTGGTATACCGCGAGAAGACCATTTCGCCTTTATCATAAAGGTTGATGTTGATGAAAGACCTGTCGATTTGCATAAGCAGCATCGGTGTGATGCCCTTGTATGCCGACGAGGTTCTGACCAAGCGGGTGATACAGCCGTTACTTACCACCACGAGCTTGGTTTTGAGGCCGACCTGCCGCCCGAGTTCTAAGTAGATGTCGATAATTCTCTGCGGGCAGGCGGCGGCGATAACTTTCAGTTTCGGGCCGTCTTCGGTGTCTACCTCGGTTGTGACGATGTATGTAATATTATACTCGTCGCCAAGGTTCATTTCCTGCTGAATTATTGACTCGATTACATAGGCCTCGCTTCCCGCTTTGGGTTTGGGGATTTCGATTTCTTTGTAGAGAATCATGCCGGAGTTGATACAGATTGTCGCTTCTCTCTCTTTGATTTTCTCGGTTACGAGAATGTCGGTGATTTCGCCTGCAACGATGTGCATGTCTACAATGCGCCCGTTCTCGATACAGCCCGAGGGTAAATCACGCGCCGCCGAGCTTTTCACGGAGATTTTTGCAGTTACGGACGCCTCGACCAACTTAATCTGGTTATCGGTAATGTCGATTGCTAACATTAATCAGTCCACCACTCTTTCTTTTATATAATTTACAATTGACAATGGATAATTGACAATTGTGGTGTCGCTCCCGCGACGTGTTTTAATTGAATAATTTATAACCCGTATTCTGTTCTTATACACTGACAAAGCCCAAAACAATTGTACATTGTCCATTGTCAATTGTCAATTATCCGGCAGCCATGCCTTCAAACGAACCGTACATCAACGGGAATATCGAGCCGAGAATCAAGCAGACCAAGAAACCCATGAAGATAATCATAATCGGCTCAATCATCGCGGTGAGTTTCGCTAAGGCTGTGTCGGCTTCTTCGTCGTAGAAGTCGGCGGTTTTGGCTAAGATTTCGTCTAACCGCCCCGATTCCTCGCCTATGAATATTGACGAGATAAACATGCCGTCAAAGACTTCGATTTTTGCGATTGCTGCCGAGAAGGCTTCACCCTTTTTGATGTCGCTGAGTACACCTTCAAAGAGTAGGTCTAAGTGGCGGTTGTTGAGGGTACCGACCGACTTTTCTATACACTCAATCATCTGCATACCCGAGGCGAACAGGTTCGCCATGGTTCTGCCGAAACGGGCGGTGTAAATGACCTTTACAAGCTTGCCGACTTTGGGCATTGTCATCATTATCTTGTCTTTGAGCAGCCGCACCGCCGATATACGCCCAATCGCCCGCCCGCCGACGACAATTGTAATGCCGCCGATTACCAAGGTGGCGATACCGTATGGCGAGGTTAAAAAGTCGCTGATTTTCATCATCGGCCCCGCAAGACCGGGCAGGTCGCCGTCGTCCGGGAACATCGAGATGAACATGGGCAGGATAAACGTGAACATCGCCAACACGATTACCACCATCAGCACGAGCAGGATAATCGGGTATGTAAGGGATTTTTTCACGTTGTTAATCAGCCGATTTTCCTTTGCGTAGTGGTCGGCGACCCTGTCTACAATCATGTCTAAGTTACCCGAGCTTTCACCCGCCGCCATCATACCGACGAACAACTCGGGGAAGACCCCCTCTTTCATCTCAAGGGTCTCGGTGAAAGAACGCCCCCGCTGAAGCTCCTCATAAATATCCCGAAGAACGCTCTTTGCCTTTTTGTTTTCTTCCTGCTCCATGAGGATATGCAGGGCGCGCACTAAGTTAATGCCCGAATAGAGCATTGCCCCGAGCTGACGGCAAAAAATCGAGAGCTTGGCTGTCTTGAATCTGAACTTCAAGGTTTTGCCTTTGTCTTTAACCTGCGTGCTTTTGGTTAAAGTAAGGTTTCTGCCGCGCAGGATTTCGGTCAACTGCATGGGGTTTTCAGCGTGTTCTTGTCCTTTGAACACTTTGCCGGTACGGTCTGTCGCTGAATAAGAATATAGAGCCATCCTTACCTCCGAAATATAGTTTTAGTTAGCCTTAATGATAATTATATCACAAATTTAGTAGGTTTACAAGCAGTTTTCACAATAATTTCACATTAATTCATAGAAAATATGTAATGTTTTTTATAAATATTGTACAAAAATGAGGGACAAAGACGAACAATTGACAATTGATAATGGATAATGGACAATTGTTTTGGGCTTCGGGTGGTGTTGTGTAGGGGCGGGCATTGCCCGCCCGTGGATGTTCGCGGGGTGGGGTCGCGGGGTGGGGTGCGGACGCGCAATGCGCGCCCCTACAAACGGGTGTCCCTTTAGGGGTTAAATTTATCTAAGGTAATCGTCAACTCATGGTTATACGCCCGCTCCAAGCGGTCGCGTTGATTGTACATGCTGGCGAGCCGTCCGCGGTGGTCTATGAGGTAGTCGCCCCTGTAAAGTGCCGCCCAGAGCCACATTGCGCGGTCTCGGTTGAGCAAATCGGGGGAGGGAATGACGCCTGTCTCGGTTAGGGCGGCGAATCGGTTGCGGTCGGAGTAGTTCGATGTCCTTATGAAAGCGGGCAGGTTCGAGGCGTTGTCCATGTTGTAGATGTCCTCGCCGATGACGTCTACATAGCTGTCGCCGGGGTAATACTCGGCGTTCTGCCCCGCCCAAACCCAGATTAGATTATCCAAGCCGTGAAGCTTGCCGAACCGCTCGAACATCAGCCGCCAAAGCCATTTGTAGGCTTCGGGTTCGCAGTTGCCCCACCAAAACCACCGTGTACCCGCTTGGTGCAACGGCCGCCAAAGTACAACGGCGTTTTCGTCACGCAATCGCGCCAAATTCTCCGCCATGTGGTCGATTTCGAGGACGAGTTCATAGCATGAACGCGAGATTGTTCCCGCTTGATACATCGAAAAGACGCTCTCTGCCGCCAATTCCGCGATGTTTTCGGTGGTGAATGCGGCGTTTAGGTTGAAGTCGCTCATGACGGCGTAATAGTGATTGGTGCTGTCATTGGGCGTTGTATCGAATGGTTCGTTTGGAGTACCCGATGTGCTCGGCGAGTACCATGTCCAGTCGTAGCCGACAAGGCCGCCGTTTCGCGCCCACTCAACCGCTAAATCTATGTCGTCATTTGCAGGTTTATTCCCTGTATAAGAACGGGAGTAACGCATCATGTCCGAAAATCTTATGACCGGGAACCTGCCTGTGGCGGTGAAAATCGCGCCGATTTCGGCGTTTGTGCCGGGGGTTACGTGCTGTGCCAAAATAATTTTCTCGCCGAAGACTTCGCCGAAGTATTCCATGGTTAGGCGCACCGCGCTTGAGGCGTTGGGATTTGCGGGGGTTCGGGTGACATTGAAACGGGTGTCCGCCCACTCGTCAAGCTCGAAGTCGCGGATTGTAAGGCTATCGAGGAGACCGGTGCCTTTTTCCTGTGCTAATGACACGCGGTTGTTGCCCGCCTCGAGGTAGACCCCGCGCAGGTATACGTCGGTAAAGCCGCGGGATTCTTTGAGGTAAAAGCCGCCCTGTTTCTCGTTTTGCACCGATAAGGTAATCACGGCGTCGTCCGAATACATTCGCAAGCCGAAGGTGTAATGCTGTGCGGTCGGCAGGTTCAGCTCGAAATCGGCGCGCCAACCTTCTTCAAGCTTAATATAACCCGCGCCCTCAAAGCCGCTCATCTCGCTCAACGGCTCGTATGAGGTGATGTCTTCCATCTGCAAATTCTCGGAGTACCGCCGCAGGGTCACGGGGTAAAACAGGCTTTGGTGGTCGTTGAATTCGTACTCGGGTTCGGTGTCGGAAGTCGCTGAACCGTCGGTGTCGGCGTTGGTGAGGTTTTGCGGGGTCTCGTAATTTGGAGCGTTCACGTCCCGATTGTTCTTGACATCGGAGCAAGCGGCAAGGAGCATTGCCGATAATAGCAATAGTATAATTATGGTGGTTTTTGTTGGTTTATTCATTTCACGCCCCTATAGTAAATGCAGAATGCAGAATGCAAAATGCAGAAATAATTAAATCTAAATGTTGTTTTCCGACGGAAACGCGCCTTGAAACTAAACTATTTCTGCATTCTGCATTCTCATTTCTGCATTGTGCATGGTGATGGTCGCAACGTCGCCATTTCTTATGACGTCGCTAAAGCCGACCGCCCGCTCGTTGAGCAGTAGGGTGTAGCCTGTGATGGCGTTTGCGGGGTTGAAGTCGGCGTAGTTGAGCAGCTCGGTGAAGGTATGCTCGGTGTTGTCGGGGTTGGGCGGCAGGGTAATTTCCTCACCGTTGAGAATTATTTTGATGCTTGTCCCAACTGTCGGAACATTACTGAAAAGGCTCGTAATCTCGCTCTGCATCGCCCCCGAAACGACGTCAATCTTGTCGAACGGATTTATAAGATAGTCGAGCGGGCGAATCTCGCCGCCGACTAATGCGTGAAAGTCAAGCGGAGACTTATCTCCCAAATCTACGTATTCCGAAATCGCCTGTAACACGGTCATTTTCGCGTTCTCGCCGCTCACCGCGCCCTTGAATTCTACGCGGTCGCCTTGGGTTACGCCTGTGTTGAGTGAGGCCGCTTTGCCATTGACTTTGACCTCGGCGGGCGAGAAATTCCCGCCTTTCACGATTTTGCGCTTGCCATTTATTACGAAATTCAGCGAACGCCCCGAACGCCCCATTATATCCGCGGTCTTGTAGCCCGCGAGTGTCAATAATTCAAACACCGATAATTTCTTAGTATCGAAGACGCGGACTTTCTCGTCGTTCAGGCTAATCATCGAGAAGTCGTACCCGCGATTGAGAATCGCGGTAAGTGCGATGCCTACAGGTGTCACGAACTCCGCGCCCATTTCCTTGCCGCGAGTGTCAACCGAGCGCAGAGTTTTATGATTGCCGATTGCCACGCGGTTTTCGTTCAAGCCGAGTTTCTTCGCGACTATCTTGTCCAATCCCGTCACCAACGAGCCGCCCCCTACAAGGAAACACGCGGCCGGTGCGGCTTTGTTCGCGGTCATAATATGCTCACAAACGGCATCTGCCAAATTCTCGACTGCCGATTGGATTTTCTCGTTAAATTCGGCGACCGTGACCTTTTGTGTAATCCCGAAAATATCGCGGTAGGAAATTTCGTCAACACCGGACGTACTCTCGGTTTTCATGCTTTCGGCGGTTGCGAAATCTACGAAAAATGCCTTGATTATTTCCTCGGTAATTTCGTCGCCCGCGGTCGTTGCCATTGCGTAAGCGACCACGCTTCCGTCCCGCGATATTGCGATGTCGGACGTACCTGCGCCGATGTCCACGAGCGCGATATTAATCGCTCTGATTTCGGGCGGGACGATGACGTTCATGGCGGCAATCGGCTCTAACGTGAGACTTGCGACTTCCAAATTATTTATGTCCATGACCGAATACAATCCGTCCACAACTATGCTCGGCAGGAATGTCGCAATCAGCTCGATTGCCGCCGATTTGCCTTTGTGAGCCTCGAGACTGAGCATTTTGTAGTCGTCCAATGTGTAATTCAGCACCGAGTAGCCCACGCAATAGAAGGTCACGGGGCCGTCCACCTCGGAATCAAGCTCCTCCTGTGCCTTTTGTATGGTCTCAATCTCCATGGATTTCACCATGTCGGCGGTGATACTGTCACGCTCCGACACGTCGAATTCTAACTTGGTTTTATGTGTACGCAACGCCCGCCCTGCCGCCGCAATCGAGACTTTCGAGAGCCTGATGCCGGTTAATTCTTCAAGGCGGCCTTTGACTTTCGCGACAACCTTCGCGACCTGCTTGACGTCTTCAATCTGGCCGTCAATCATGGCGCGTTTGCTGTGCGGCTCGACGAAGTATTCCGAGAGGATAAACTCGTCGTCGCTTTGCTCCCCTACAATGCCTACGACGGTTCGCGTGCCGATGTCGAGGGCGAATATGCGGTCGGATTGGGGGGTGAGGGGGGGGTTAAGTTCATCTTTTTGCATGTTTTCACCTTTCGGATAACTTTCAGATAACTTTAAGATAATGCAGAAATAATAATGCAGAATGCAGAAATGATTAAATTACAATGTTTTTATCCGTCGGACGGCGACTTCTAAATTAAATTATTTCTGCATTCTGCATTCTGCATTATCATTTATTCAAGAAAGTCTTTCAGTTTCTTACTCCTCGACGGATGCCGTAATTTACGCAGGGCCTTTGCCTCGATTTGGCGGATGCGTTCGCGGGTTACGTTGAATTCTTTGCCGACTTCCTCTAACGTCCGCTGTCTGCCGTCGGTCAGGCCGAATCGCAGTTTCAGGACTTTTTCTTCGCGGTCTGTCAAAGTCGCCAAGACGTCCGAGAGTTGCTCTTTGAGCAGGGTCAGCGAGGCGGCTTCGGCGGGGGCGGGTGCGTCTTCGTCGGGGATAAAGTCGCCCAAATGGGAGTCTTCTTCCTCTCCAATCGGGGTCTCGAGCGAGACCGGGTCTTGTGCAATGCGTATAATTTCACGCACTCGTTCGACCGACATGTTCAGCTCTTTTGCAATTTCGTCGGCGGTGGGTTCGTGGCCGTTTTTGTGTAATAACTGGCTGGAGATTTTCTTGACCTTTGTAATGGTCTCAACCATGTGCACGGGTATGCGGATTGTCCGCGCTTGGTCGGCAATTGCGCGTGTAATCGCCTGGCGTATCCACCATGTTGCATAGGTTGAAAACTTGTAGCCCTTGGTATAATCGAATTTCTCAACCGCTTTAATCAAGCCTAAATTGCCCTCTTGTATCAAATCCAAAAACTGCATACCCCTGCCGACATATTTTTTGGCGATACTCACGACAAGACGCAGATTGGCCTCCGAAAGGCGTTTGCGGGCATACGGGTCGCCCTGTGCCATTCGGGTTGCAAGGTCTATTTCCTCCTCGGCCGACAAGAGCGGAAACCGCCCGATTTCTTTGAGGTAGATTTTGACGGGGTCGTTCGAGACCCCCTCAGCCGCGACTGCTATGTCAAAGTCCTCGTCGGCGGCGAAGTCCAACGCGCCGTCCAAGTCGGTATCAAGTTGATAGTCGTCCACAATCTCTATGTTGTAGCTCTCGAAATCCTCGTAAAGCTTGTCAATCTGCTCGACATTAAAGTCAAGGTCTTCAAGCACATCGGTAATTTCCTTTGTGGTAAGCCTACCCTGATGTCTGCCGTGGTCGAGCAACTCGTTCAGCACTACTTTAGTTATATCTGCCATATTTTCAATACCGTGCCGCCCCCTTTCGCAAACTTTACAAATTATTTTGCGGCATGGGGTCAGCCTTTCATAAATTTTCGAGTTTTTCGCAGTTTTGGGTTGCGGGGAATTTATCTGTAAATTATCTGTTCTTTAATGCTTTAGTATATTCTAAAAGTTCTTCAGCCGTCATATCTGCGGGGCTTCTTCGGGTTTGTTTTGCGGTGAGTGCCGCTGTGCCTGTTATGTATTCCTCCAAGCGGCTGTCGGTGTATGGCACGTCCGAATATTTATACTTAATCGCTTCTATTTTGCCCACTTCACTCGGCGAAAATTCGCTTTGTAATGCGGATATATCAATAGAAAGCCCCTTTTTTAACCTAAAAACGAGCATTTCCAACACTCTACGGTAAAATTCAGTCGGAAAATCTTCCACGGATAGCCTTGAAAGTATTTTGTCAAGCTTGTCCGGTGAGTGGAAAATATAGGCGATAATTCCCTCCTCGGGCGACTTCTGCTCGAGACCGAGGCCTGAATTTCCGTCGATATTTCTCGGGGTATTCCCGCGGATGAGTTTTGTGCGTTCTTCTTTTGCGCCGCGTTTTTGGTTATAGCGAATACGGTCGTTGACACTTTCGGTGAGTGTCTGCTCTTGCACTTGGCAGATTCTTGCGGTCTCGCTAACGTAGACGGCGCGTTCGGGGCGGCTGTGTATCCCTGCGAGAATTACGATTGCCTTGCGTAGATACTCTGCTCTGCCCTCGGGTTCGTCTGTATTAATGCCGCTCATGGCTTTTTTCAGCTCGTAGGAAATTACCGAGCGGGAATTTTCCGCCAATGCCCGAAACTTTTCCTTGCCGTAAAGCTTAATATAATCGTCGGGGTCTTTTGTGTCGTTTGGAAACTCCAAGACTCGCGCCGTCAACCCTGCTTGTCCGAGTACGTTTACGGCTTTTTCTGCCGCCTTTTGCCCTGCCGTGTCGGAGTCGTAGGCGATGACTACTTGCTCGCAGTATTGTTGCAAAAGCCGCGCCTGTTCGGGGGTAATCGCGGTTCCGCAGGTTGCCACTGAGTTTTCAAAGCCCGCTTGGTTCAAGGTCACAACGTCCATGTTGCCCTCACACAGCAACATGTATTTCTCGGCGGTATTCTTTGCGAAATTGACACCGAATAGATTAAGGCGTTTTTGAAAGACCAAAGTCTCGGCAGAATTTATGTATTTGCGGGTATCGTCGGGGTCTAACGCACGCCCGCTGAAGCTGATTACGTTGCCCCTGCGGTCGATAATCGGGAACATTACGCGGTATCGGAAGAAGTCGTAGACGTTGCCTTTTGCACTCCTTGCCAACAGCGAATTGGCGACTAAGTCGTCTTCGTGGTAATTTTTAGCCCGCATGTGATTTCTCAGCCCGTCCCACCCGGGCAGTGCGAATCCTAACCCGAACTTGCGAATGGTATTGGGGGTAAGCCCGCGCCTGTAAAGATATTCTAAGGCGGTCACGCCTTGCTCGGAGTGCAGCATGTCGCGGAAGAACCGCGCCGCTTCTTTGTTCATTTCGAGGTACAGGGATTTTTTCTTGCCGGAGGAGCCATCGGCGTTGTCACTTTCGGGGACGGTCAACCCGGCACGCTCGGCAAGCAACCGCACCGCCTCAACGTAGTCGATGTTTTCAATCAGCCGTATAAAGGTAATCGCATCGCCGCCCGCGCCGCATCCGAAACAGAAAAAGCTTTGTGTGTCGGTGTAGACGTGGCAGGACGGGGTCTTCTCGGAGTGAAAAGGGCAAAGGCAAACATGACCGCGCCCGGCGCGTTTCAGCGCGGCGTAGGGCGTAATCACGCTTACGATGTCGGTGAGGTGTTTTAGGTGGTCGATGAAGGTTTCGGGTATCATAATATTTTACCATGTGCCTGTAAATCCACGGGCGAACCGTGGAAAGCCCGCCCCTACCACAGGAAGAATTATTAACCACAGGGAAATTATTTCAGTAGGGGCGGGTTTTCCACGGTTCGCCCGATTTTTTGCACAACGTATCGGCGTTTCCTGCCGTTTGTAAATTTTATTGGCATTTTAATGCAGGGAACGGTTTGTAACCGTTCCGTTTATAAAGCCGTGCGAACATACGGAACGGTTAAGAACCGTTCCCTACAAAACACCGCGCCATGTTGCGGGGGAATTGACGGTTGTGGGGTTTTTGCAGGTGCATGGGGTGCGGACGCGCAATGCGCGCCCCTACAATTGTCCATTGTCCATTGTCAATCGTCAATTGTCAAAACGCCTTCGGCACGCACAACTCCGTGAAAACCCGTATCGCGTAATCATCAGTCATGCCGGAAATGAAGTCGGCGGCGGCTCGTTCGGTGCCGAATTTGTCGGCGAAATCGCGGTAGATTTCGGGCAGTTTCCGGGTGTTTTTGAGGTAGTAATCAAACAGCACTTCTATGATAAATTTTGCCTTGTCCTTTTCTGCGTTAATCTGCGGTTTTCGGTAGACTTCGCGGAACATGAAGGTTCGTAGTTCGTCGTGGGCTTTTTGAGTTTCGGGGTCGTATTGAATTTTTTGGGCGGTTGAATTGTCGATAATCGACTTGACGAGGGCAGTAATCCGCTTGGTTTTGTTGTCGCCCAAAATTTCCACCGCAAACTTCGGCAAGTCCGATTCGCGCAGTAGCCCTGCGCGGATTGCGTCTTCTATGTCGTGGTTAATATAGGCGATTTTGTCCGACAAACGCACTATTTGGCCCTCAACAGTGGCGGGTGCGCCGTCCGATGAGTGGTTCAGAATACCGTCGCGGACTGCCGCCGTGAGGTTCAAGCCTTCGCCGTCCTTTTCTATAAAATCCACAACTCGCAGGCTTTGCTCGTTGTGCTTAAAACCGCCGCTGTTTGGGACCGCCGCGAGTAACACCGCATCCAAAGCCCGCTCGCCATCATGCCCGAACGGCGAGTGCCCCAAATCGTGCCCCAGCGCAATCGCTTCGGTTAAGTCCTCGTCGCGCTCCAGCAACCGCGCGATTGTGCGGGCAATCTGCGAGACTTCGAGAGTGTGAGTTAAACGGGTGCGGTAATGCTCGGAGGTCGGCATTAGGAAGACCTGCGTCTTGCGTTTGAGCCGCCTGAACGAGTTGCAGTGGATAATTCTGTCCCTGTCCCGCTGAAAGTCGCCGCGGAACGGGCAGGGTTCTTCGGGCTTGGCTCGTGCGGCGGTCGGCGTGATTTTCTCGCTCATGATTCTTCTGTGCTTTCTATGTTTTCTATGGTTTTCTATTTTTTATCTATATATTACTACAAAATCTGATTGGCTTACACCTTTATTTCACCTCTATTTTGGGCGTTTTCGTATGGTTGCACAAAAGAGCGCACCTGTATTTGGGGAGATTGCACAATGAAAAATTCGCGCAATCGCAAAAATCCACGGTTCGCCCGTTTGGAAATACCGCGTTCGCGGTGTTTTCTGTTGTGAAAAAATTTTGATGGCATTTTAATGTAGGGAACGGTTCTTAACCGTTCCGTTTTGTAGGTTTGCGGTGTTTCGGGGGGGCGGCGGGTGTGTGGGGTGCGGCGGGTGCGTGGATTTTGCGGTGGGTGCGTGAAATTTGCGGTGGGTGCGTAATTTTTGCGGCGGTTGTGCGGATTTGCGGAACGGATACGAACCGGTCCCTACAATAAAAATTACGGACGGCAGAAAAAAACACGGTTTTGTGGGGTTACGGGAGCGCAAAAGACGGCCCCACAATAGGTTTTTAA
>WRMK01000056.1 GCA_009777155.1 Oscillospiraceae bacterium | reverse complement strand
AGGTTTGGAGGAAGAGAATTTTAAGTTTATGCAAACGAAAAAAGGGGGGCGTGCGGTTCTTGCGCCGCCGCACCCATCCCCCCCGCCGTACCCCCACCCCCGCTTGCTCACTTGATAAAACTTTACCCGCTCTCTCACTAACCACTAATCACTGTTCATTATTCATTATTCCCTATTCACTAACTTAAACCACCACCACCGCGCCGCCTTTCAGGCATGCGATGCTGACCTCGCGCAGCTCCCCTGCGAACTCGCCGTCGGTGGTCCACGCGACTTCTTCTGCGAACTGAAACTCTAATTCTTTTGCCTTGAAAAAGTGTAAATATTTCTCGTCGTATTTTTGCAAAAGCAAGGCCTGCGCGGTGGCTTGCAATTCTTTTTGGCTCTTTGGGGTTTTGATTAGCATTACCTCAAAAAGCCCGTCGTTAAAGCTTATATCGGACGGCAAAAGCTTGATTAAACCCGCAATAACAGTCGAGTTGGTGACACTGCCGAATACAAAATCGCCGGAAATTTCGCGGTCGTCTGCGATGACTTTCATGCTGTGCGAACGTATGCCCAAAATGTTCAAAATCCCGTTCAAAACATAGGCGCGGTGGCCGAAAATATTCTTGCTCCACTGGGGGGTTGTGTAGGCAGTTTCGGTGAACGCGCCGAACGATGCGACGTACGAAAAAATCTGATTGTTATTGAATTTGCCGAGGTCGTGCGGCTGGGCTTTGCCTTTTATTGCAACCTCGATTGCGCGGCTTGTTTTCGCGGGGAGTTTCAGCGCGTGGGCGAAATCGTTGGTCGTGCCGGTCGGTATGTAGCCCACCGGAATCTGCAAGCCCGCGGCGTTTTGCCCCGTGAAAATTTCGTTCAATGTACCGTCGCCCCCGCAACAAATTATCTTGTCGGCTTCACCCGCGTGTTCCTTCACAAGCTCGACCGCTTGACCCCTGCGAGTTGTAGTGTAAATGGTAGTTTCACAGTCGTTACGGCAAAGCAAATCCACTATTGGATAGAGGATTTTCTTTGCCTTTTTCCTGCCCGAAATCGGGTTGATTATCAGTAGGATTTTTTGGTGGTTTGTTGTGTTTTGGTTTGGCATTTTTTTGTACCCCTTTTTAATGTTAGTTTAATTATAGCAGGTGGGGGGGTGGTTGTCAAGAGACCAAGTTTGCTTTGGCGCGCAGAACATAAAAAGCTTGCAATCAATTGCAAATATTATCATATAACCAATATTTTTGCACTGTGGTGCAGGGTTTTCTGTTGACTTGCGGTTTGGTGTTGTGGTATTATGGGGTTATTATTACAAAATATGGAGGGAAATATGACTGTTTATATGCGTCGGGGTCAAAAAGAAAAATTGTTGGTATATGATACCAACTATCAACTTATTAACGACGACAACATCAACTGGAGCAGCGGCAGTTTTCCGCATGTTGCTACCGTTAATAAAAGCGGTATAGTTACAGCGCACGACATCGGCACTACTGTAATTACCGCCGAAACCGTAAAACTGCCGAAAGTAAAGAGATTCTTTACCATTCATGTAAAAAGCACAAATTTAGACAGTGCTGTTGAGTTGAAAGCCGGGAGTACAGCACTGTTATGTTCGGACATACCGGCGGGAGAAATTGCCGCACGAAATCCGATATGGCGAACAAGCAATGACCGGGTTGTAAAAATTCACGAATTTGCTCTTTGGTTGAGGCCATTAAATTCTGGTAAAACCGAAGTGAATATTTATGCGGCGGGGGTTGGCAAGGCAGATGTAACACTAAGTTTTAATGACTTATACAATGACGGCAGGTCACATGAGGAACGTATCATGATAAACGTCTTGCCGGGCCGCCTAATCCCTGCAAATCCCGATGTTTTTTGGTGTCAGACAGGGGGGTGGGAGATTCAAAATCGCCCCCTTGCGCAAGAGTGTGCGAGAACAGCAGTAGCTACAATGGCTTCGCTCAACACAGGTTTCAAAGTAACACCTAACAAGGTTACAGAGGAGGTCACAAATGTCGAGATTGATGGACAAGACTACGGATTAGTTTCGCATTATAACTCTTACGATGTAAACACCGGTGCGCACCAAGGATTTAACCGCTATACTTTTTCAGACAAAGCCCAAATTCTTAGTGCCATAAACTGCGAATTAGACAAAGACCGTGCAGTCGTTGTCAGAACAAACGGTACTACTGCGGAAATGCACTGGGTAACTGTCACTGAAACTAAAGACGGAAAAACCGCCAAAAGTTTCGCCGACCTAATGGGCATCGACCCATGGTATAACGGGACAAACCCGCCAAACGATGCAATAAGCCCTCACTTAAACAAGTATAATTTACACAAAAACGGTGTTATAACCTTGACTGAAGCGTTTGACAACCAGACCGATTTCCTTTGGGGATTAAACCCAAATTTAAGCGAGCCAAACAACGTGGGCTATTGCATGTTCACAGTAAATTTCGACTGATTTTTTTTCGCCCGCAGTATTAACTGCGGGCGATTCTTTCTGAATAACGCAGATAGTTATAACTTTTCCAATGGTATCCATGTGTTATAACATCAAAGTAATGTGCATTCGACACTAACCATTCGCCATTAATATTTTTAAGGTGCAAGGAATATTCTTCGCTCCATGTATCATGCTCTTGTCTTGGGTCAAAAAACAATTCAACCGTAAAATTTAATATTATTTCGTCTCCGATAATTTCATAAGAAATATACTTGCTTCCTTCAATGCTAAGATATGGGTCGCCGGGACTTTCATTTATGCGTACGGCAAGCTTTCCGTCAATATCCCTATATTGTGTTCCGGAATACATGATTAGTTTTTCACTTAATTCGGGAGTGCATACTTGATTGAATGCCGAAAACAAGTCGTCAAGCGTCTTAAACCTGTCGTCCGCTATAATAGCAAATAAAAGTTCATATTCGTCACCGGACCCATAATAGATTCCCATAACACCACCGTCATAATCGGCAAATATTAAGTCTTTCGTGGAACCTCGCATAAAATCCAAAAACAACCCCTGCAACTCATCAGCCCGCTGTATCGCCAAGGCGTTAATTTCGTCGTGGGTCATGCCTATGTCTTCCGGTTGGAGCAGGGGGAGTTGTGCGGGGGTGGGGGGTTGTTCGATTTCGGGTTCGGGGTCTACCTCAATTTCGGGGACTTCCTCGGGGTCGGGGTCTTCCTCAACCTCGGGTTCGGGTTCGGGGTCGCCGACTTCCGAAAATTCACCCGCTTCAACTTCCTCAATTTCGGGCATTTCCCAAGCCTCAACTTCCCCGCCGACTTCCTCTTGCTCGGTACAACCGGCAAAAAGCCCCGCCGCCAAAGCGACCGCGAACCCCGCGATTGTGATAAGCATAATTAGTCTTTTCATGTGGTGCTCCTTTCGGCGGGGGGTGGTTTAATTTCTTTCATCAAGTATATGTGTTACTAAAATTACACACCAAAAACTCCCCGCTATTATACACAAGTGTTACAGCTACAGTTCTTTTTGTGGAATCGATTTCGCCGGGTACATATGCGTGGTCAAACCAAATATCTGTTTTTCCCCCTTCGGAAAAATCGTAAAAATAAAAATTAATACCAACCGGAAAAGCATCCGGAGACCAATTCTCTAAGCCGCCCACTTTGCCGACAAGTTTCAAAGTTTCCCACACCGACCAAAAGAAGTCATCGGTCTCATAATAGTCATCCGGCGGCTCATTTTCCTTATGCCACATGATGGATTCAAAGTACTCCTCAGTCATAAGTGTTTTCATCTTTTCTTCGTCGAAATTATTAAAGGCAGTCAAAAATTCAATTGCAAAATTAATAGCGTCTTTTTTTAGTTGTTCGTGTTCTGTTTCTTGTGGCTCTGCTTCGATTTCGGGGTCTTGTTCACGCTCATCAAGCAACCCCACCGACACAATTTCCGCACGAATCACGCGCCCGCTATCGCTATCAAAATTACTCATCTCAATATTAGAAAGCGTGACCGAAACACGAGCGAGCGAGCCATCTTGAGGAATAGCGGCAATGTCAATATTTTCATACTCCTCGATTTGACCGAGATAAAACATTTTCAAATCGGAAATATACTTAAAATTATTTTGCTCACTTTGCCAAAACATCTCGTTGTTTATCGGAACATCTCCCCCCGTTTCTGCATCCGCAAAAAACAAAATATCATTCTCGTGAAAATGATGCCCGACCGTTATAAACCCGCTCACTGTGTGGGTTCCCGAATACGAAACGCGAGAGCTGTGTACGCGGAGAATGCCCTCGTTTGAATAGAAAATTACAAGCGCTTCGTCAACAACAAGCCCCTCAAAAGTATCGCCAATCGACACCCTAAAAAACTCATAATCATGCCGAGGAATTTCTGTATCGAAAGTGTTTTTCTCGTCATCAAAAACATTGTCAATCGAATTCAAACTTAAACTCCTCGGCTTTGTCACGTAGGTAAAATTATCAAACCACGCCATGAAAAAAACGTCGTCGTTTAATATTTCGTCAAGCGTCAAAGGCGCACCGGAAGCGGATTCAATCCTATCGGCTTGTCTCATGTCAATATAGTCGCCATATTTGGTCGGGAGAAAATATTTTTCGTTCACCGGTTCATTTTCAGGCGATTCGGGTTCGCCGACTTCCGTAAATTCACCCGTCTCAATTTCCCCGCCTTGCTTGGTACAAGCGGCAAATATCGACACAAACCCCGCAATTATAACAAGCAAAACAAACTTTCTCATGCTACTCCCCCTACAAATACCCATAAACATTATTAACAACCCACTCGCCGTCCTCTCGCAAAAACTCAACATCCACCCAATCTGCCCTGTCAAACCCCTCGCTCAAAGCAAGGAGCGTGACCAAAAAAGACGACTCCGCATAAAGAATCGCATCGTGTTCGGCCCCAAAAACATTGACTTGATATATCCTTGTAAACCCCCACCCCGCCAGTGTTTCCAAGGCCTTTTCAGCCATTTTCAAATGTTGGTCGATTACCGAAAAATCGCCGTCCGTGATGAGCACCCGGATTGGCACTTCATAGCCGTCAAGTTGCTTTTTCGTGTCGAACCACTCGTGTTTTTTTGCGGGTTCTTGCTCAACTTCGGGTTCTTCCTCAACCCTCAAAAGCCCCTCCAACTCAAGCCCCGCAACCTCGCGCTGAGACTGCCGTTCTTGTGAATCCGCAGTGTCGCAAGCGGCGAGTATCCCAGTCGCTAAAGCGACCACAAAAACTACCGCAATTATAACAAGCAAAATAAACTTTCTCACACCGTATTCCTCAAACAACTCACCCATTCATAGCCTCACTTATCCGATAAATTTCCCACTCGCCGTCTTCTTCCTCAAACACAATGCTGTAATAAAAGAGCCGCTCAATGCCCGAAAAGCCGCTTGCAAGCGTTACGCCGACGAATGTTTCATTAGGCCAGCCATTTACGCGGGCTTGGCTAACCCAGATTAATTCGGTCTGCTCGTTCTTGAAAAAACCCTCAATCCAGACATCTTCAAAAAACTCGCTCAAATGTTCCGTGTGTTTCACTTGCCCTATTGCGCTGTCAAAATCCTTGTCTAATTCGGCGAGAAATTCAACCGCTCTTTCAATCAAATACATGTCGGTGCAAGTCTCCGCGCCGATTTGAATCTGCCCTTGAAGCCCCATTGGATGCGGGCGTTTCATGGAGTAATTATTTGCGTGCAAATCCGCGCATATGTCGCAGTCGCAGAGGGGTCCTTGCGGTTCGCGAGTGGCAACCCTCGTCATTGTCCGATAAGGATTTGAAGTTATTCTATTTATGTTGCCGAACCCCACCCTATAATCAGAATAACGCAAGACGTTCATAAAATACATTGTATCGGGTCGGTTTTTATCAACCCAAAAAATTTCATGCAGTTCGCCATTCGCGCGGTCTGTGAAAATGCCGTCGCCTACTTGTGCCGCGAAATAATTATTGACGTTGCTTTTGTCGGAAAAAGTGATGTCTACATATTCAATATCTCCGCTTGTAAACGTGACTTGCTTGTAGTAATGCCACGTTCCGAAAATATATTTGCTGAACATTTCGCGGTTTGGCTCACTGCAAGTTTCGTAGATATTCTGATAGCCGTTTTCGTCTTCAACAATAATCAATGCCAACTTTAGATTAAGAAACATGTCGCCTTTTTCGTCGATATAATACCCGCCCAAAATTTCAAGCGGCGATAGGTCGTACGGCGATTCTGCGGGTTGCTCGGGTTCGGGTTCTTGCTCAACTTCGGGTTCAGGCTCAATGCTCACAAGCCCCTCCAAGTCAAGCCCCGCAACCTCGCGCTGGGACTGCCGTTCTTGTGAATCCGCAGTGTCACAAGCGGCAAGAAATACTGCCACTAAAGCGACCGCGGTTACCCCCGCCAAACCCCGTTTTCTCACAACCCAACACCCCCTGCCAATCTAAGCGAACCCGTCACCAGCACCATGCCGCCGCCGCAGAGTTCCGCCGCCAATTCCACTGCCCGCTTGGTCTCGCCAACCGTGAAAATACTGCTCCCGTCGAAGCCGAACAGGCACGCCGCGTGGTACAAATCGGTGCAACTCACGGCGGTCTCGGCGAAGCCGTCGGTGAGAACCAAAAAGTGTGCAAAGCCGTACAGCTCCTCAATCGCCCCCATGTAATCCTTACCCGAAAGTGTCCCGAAAACCACTGCCTTCCGCACCCGCCAAGTCTCGAAAACCGCCTTCGCGGCGGCAATGCCCTGCCGATTGTGCGCGCCGTCAAGGACAATCAGCGGACTTTTTCTGATAATCTCCATTCGCGCAGGAAGTTTCGCGGCCTTGAACCCGCTCGCAATGCAGTTTTTAGCGACTTTGAAGCCGTCCAAAACCTCATACGCCGTCAATGCGTTCAGCACCTGATGCCGCCCGCCCATCGCAGTCGCAAGCTTGTGTTTTTTGTACACAAATTCGTTGCCGTAGACCGAAATTTTCTCGTCGGTCAAGGCTTCCATGTCGGGGATAATCAGCCGTGCGCCCGCCTTTTCGGCTCGGTTTTTAATCTCAACATACGCCGCCCGCTCCTGAATCGGGTACATCACGCAGGGGATTTCGGGCTTGATAATTCCCGCTTTGTGTGCGGCGATTTCCGAAAGGCGGCCGCCGAGAATGTCCGCATGGTCGTAGCTGATTGCAGTGATAACGCTGATTTCGGGGGTTACAATATTCGTGCAGTCTAATAATCCGCCGATACCTGTTTCCAAGATAATCATCTCGGCGTGTTTCTTTTGGAAGTACAAAAAAGCCGCCGCCGTAAGAATCTCAAACTGCGAAAAGTCGGCGGATTTTGCGGGTCTAATACTCGTCGCGGCGGTAATCGCCGCCTTGACATATCGCTCAAAATCTTTGGGCGCGATTGGCTTATTCTGTAGCTGTATTCGCTCACGGATATTGTAAATATATGGCGAGGTAAACTTGCCAATCGTGACACCCGCGTTCACAAGTGCGTGCGACATAAATTCGGACACGCTCCCCTTGCCGTTCGTCCCTGCAACATGGATGAATTTCAAGGCGTTCTGCGGGTTTTCCAAAACATCACACAAGGCGGCAAACCGACTTAAATCTTTAACCGGTTTGCCGCCCGTTGTAAATGTTTGTAGCATTTCAAGCGCGGATTTTTCTTTGTGTTTCATTTATTTTCCACTGTGTATAAATTAATTTTGGGTTGCGGTTATCTGGCGGGCGAACAGAGTTCGCCCCTACATACGACAATATTTTTATGCGGGTTGAAAATTTTTGCAGTCCATTGTCAATTATCATCACCTTGCACAGGCAACTCGCCTGTCGCCTCATCAGGCTTTTTGTCGTCATCGGAGTAAACCACTTCGGACTCTGTGGGGTCACTGCCCTCGCCGACTGGTTCTTCGGCGACTTCTTCAACCGTTTCGGCTTCAGCAGTTTCAGCGACTTCTTCAACCGTTTCGACTTCAGCAGTTTCAGCAACTTCCTCAACCTCAACAAACTCCTCCGGCAACATCTCCGGCAACGGCTCTAACAAGTCTTTAATCGACAGACTTATGCGGTTTTTATTGTCGTCGATGTCGGTGATTTTCACATCGACTTTCTGCCCGATTTCTAACACCTGCGCTATATTAGTCACACGCTCACGTGCGATTTGCGAAATATGAATCAGCCCGTCTATGCCCGGCATAATCTGTGCAAACGCGCCGAACGGCGTTATGCTGACGATTTCCGCGGTGACAATATCGCCGAGCGAGTAGTCCTTGATGAAATTCGTCCACGGATTGGCGGCGGGGTCTTTCGCGCCGAGGGATACACGCTTTTTATCGAGGTCAAAGCTCTTGACATAGACATCGAGCTTATCCCCAACCGAGACCACTTCTTTCGGGTGGCGCACACGATTCCATGTGAGTTCGGACAAGTGAACCATGCCGTCCACGCCGCCGAGGTCTACGAAAACGCCGTAATTCTCAATCGACTTGACCTCGCCCTTGAACCGCTTACCTTCCTCAATCCCGCTCCAGAACAGCTCTCGCTTGGCTTCGTTGATTTCCTTTTGTGCCGCCCTGATTGACCCGACGATTCGCCCGCGTGCCTCGTTAACCTCGATTACCTTGAAATTAACGTCTTTCTTTGTCAAGTCTTCGAGCTTGCCATTTTTGGGCACACCGCTTTGCGATGCGGGCACGAATACTCTTGCACCATCGAAAACGATGATTACGCCGCCTTTTACGGCCGCCGCAACTGTTCCCGTGAGTGTAGAATTATCGGCCTCCGCCTTGGCAATCTTCTCCATTCCCAAAGCCGAATCGACTTTCTTTTTGGACAGATAAACTACGCCCTCGGCATCGTTAATCGAGGTAACAACGCAATCGAACTCATCGCCCGGGGCAACTAATTCGGGCGGCAGTTTCAACATATCGCTCGACAATTCATCCGCGGGTATGTAGCCCGAGTGCTTGGTTCCGATGTCCACCACGGCTTCGCTCCTGTTCACAGAAACGACCGTGGCCTTGACCCTGTTCCCTATATATACTCTCTTAAAAGTTTTGTCTACTTCCGCTGCGAAATCAATGTTCTCGTCATTATCGTAGGTATTATTATCTACAAGATTACCTCCCGTGACGGCATTGTTCCTTAATTCCTCGCTCATAATATTATGAACCTCCTCAATTTTTTCCACGGGCGTCGATGCCCCCGCAGTAATTCCTATCCTAAAGTCCGCTTTGTCGGACATTAAAATCTTTATTAAATCTATATCAAGCCGGCTTGCGTTCTCAATGAACACAGTCCGGGTATACTCGCCGCAAATCTCTGCAAGTTTCCGCGAATTGCTGCTCCGGGCAGAACCGAGTACCACCATTAAATCGGATTCGGCCGCCAAGGCGCGTGCGTTTTTTTGCCGACAAAGGGTCGTATTACATATTGTATCAAAAATTTGTGGGTTTGTATAGTGCTTTTTGATAATTTCTGTATAATCTCGCCATTTTGCTACATCAAACGTGGTTTGCGCCACGATTATTAGTGCATTGTGACGAAAAATAATGTCACTTTTGTATAAATTTTCCGCCTCTGCCGCCGAATTCACGGTTGCATAGGGTATATTTTGGGCGATATGCCCGATAATTCCGCGGACTTCGGGGTGGTTTTTGTCGCCGATTATTACAATCGGGTGGCCCTTGGCGGAATTTTCCGCGACTATTTTGTGAATCTTCGCGACATGCGGGCAGGTGAGGTCTTCAAAAGCCGCTCCACTGCGTAGAATTTCGCTGTATTCAGCCTTACTCACGCCATGACTTCTAATCAGCAGGGTTTTGCCTGAATTTGCAATATCGCTGATTTCCGACAACTCGTCGATGCTTGTAACGCCGAGCGATTCCAACCCCGCCAAGACGTCGTTGTTGTGAATCAGCCGCCCGTAGACGACTGCCCTGTCGCCAAGCTCTGCCGCTCTGTCAACGGCGCGCTTGACGCCGTAGCAAAAGCCGGCGTCTTTTGCGGTTTTGATGATTGGTTTCATTAGACCTCCTCGGGAATTAACCACGAGTGGGTTTGCGTACAGATTTTTCGTCAGACAAGGCAAAAATTTTCGTAATGCTTTGTGCATTGCGGAAATTTTTAACGCAGTATGGCGGAAAATATGTGCGTAAAGCCGCCGTGCGTTAATTTCCGAGGATGTCTACTCTATTTTTCCCGAAATGTTTTGATTTATGCTAATGTTTTGGGTTGGTTGTGCGATTTTGCGGACGGGTGTGGGTTTTGCGGACGGGTGTGGGTTTTGCGGGCGAACACAGTTCGCCCCTACATGCGACAATATTTTTATGTGGTTGAAAATTTTTCCTGTAGGGGCGCGCAGTGCGCGCCCGTGGATTTTCTGTGGGTTGGGGATTACGGGCGGGCAATGCCCGCCCATACATTCATGGGTGTGAAAAATATTATTGTAGGGAACGGTTCTTAACCGTTCCGTATGTTTTACGGTTCAATGTTTTGTTGCTGAAATTTCGCAAATTATAATGTCGTGTGGACTTTCGGAACGGTTACGAACCGTTCCCTACATAACACCGCGCTGTGTTTCGGTGGGATTGCGGGCGGGTGTGCGGGTTTTGCGGGCGGGTGTGAATTTTGCGGGCGAACACAGTTCGCCCCTACATGCGACAAATTTTTTATGTGGTTGAAAATTTTTCCTGTAGGGGCGCGCAGTGCGCGCCCGTGGGTTTTTCGGCGTTTCGGTGGGATTGCGGGCGGGTGTGCGGGTTTTGCGGAACGGTTACGAACCGTTCCCTACATAACACCGCGCTGTGTTTCGGTGGGATTACGGGCGGGTGTGGATTTTGCGGAACGGTTACGAACCGTTCCCTACATAACACCGCGCTATGTTTCGGTGGGATTGCGGGCGGGTGTGGGATTGCGGGCGAACACAGTTCGCCCCTACGTTCAATGAGCCTTTTATGTGGTTGAAAATTTTTCCGGTCGCCTGTATTCTATTTCAATGTAGGGGCGAACTCTGTTCGCCCGTGGGTTTTTGGTTGTGGGGATTTTGTAGAGTGGTAAATTATTCAATCGGAAAACCGTCGCGGAGTGACACCACAATTATTCATTATTCCTTATTCACTATTAATTGTATCAAAAATCTGCTGCTGCAACTCCCGAATCGGATTCATCACCCGCTCCGACACCCGCTTCAGCTCTTTCCTATCCCGCTCGTTTTCGATTTTCAGCTCCTCGGCGGGAATCATCTCGCCGACTGCGTAGTCTAAGCGGTTTTTCTGGTTGTTCAGGCCGTACATCAGGCAAATCGGCAGTACGGGCGCATCCGCCATTGACGCGACTAACGCTACGCCGCTTTTGCCTTTGGCGATTGTGCCGTCTTTTGAGCGCATGCCTTCGGGGAAGATTACGAAGATTCTGCCCTTTTTAATGTCCTCAAAAGCGCGTTCCAACGCCTTTTCCGCGCCTGCGCCCCGCTTGACCGGGAAGGCACCGCACGCGATTATCAGCCACTTGAAAAGCTTGCCGCCCTCGAATAATTCCGACTTCGCCATGAACGAGAATTTCCCCGTGATAAACGAGGCGACGACCGGCGGGTCCCAGTAATACTGGTGGTTGCAAGCGATGATGAAGCCGCCTTTTTTGGAGATTTTCTTGGTCGGTATGTTTTCCTTGTTGTGGAAGTGGACTTTGTATTTACAGCGCATGTAAATGCTCAAAAGCCAGCGTGCAATAAGATACATGGTTTAGTTTGCCTTTCTATAAACTCTCGCATTTTTCGGGACGAGTTCGGGGTGTTCTCTCATATAAGATGTTGCGTTTTTCATCAACTCATCGGGGCTCATGTCCTCAAAAAGATTTTCGCGCCGCCATTCGGTGTAGTTAAAGCGGTCTTGTTTTATGGTTGCGATTTTCAATATAAGCCCCCCCTTGCAAGTTACTGCTTTTTTTGCGGAACGGTTAAGAACCGTTCCCTACACAACACCGCGCTGTGTTTCGGGAGATTTTTAGGTTGATGATGTTTTGTAGGGGCGCGCATTGCGCGTCCGTGAATTTTCCTGTGTTTGTATATTTATCAATGTAAGGGCGAGCTTCCACGGTTCGCTCATGAGGTTTTTCGGCGTTTCCTTGGGATTGCGGACGGGCAATGCCCGCCCCTACATTTGGGGTTGTTTGCTGTATTTCCTGTTGTGAAAATATTTTTATGACATTTTAATGTAGGGAACGGTTCGTAACCGTTCCGCCGAGTCTGCGCGGCTTCCCAAAAGCAACCGCCCTACAACCCCTCAATATTCAACTTAATAGTATCAATAACCCACTCAATCGACTGCTCGAGCGTGTTTCCGGTGGTATCCATGCGGACGGCGTCTTCGGCTTGCTTGAGGGGGGCGTGCTTGCGGTTGGTGTCGGCGGCGTCGCGCTTGACCAAGTCGGACAAAACGTCGCTGAATTCGGTACTGAGGCCCTTTTGAATCAGCTCCTCATAGCGGCGCATTGCGCGTTCGTGCGGGTCAGCCCAGAGGAAAATCTTCAAGGTCGCATCGGGTAACACCACCGTGCCAATATCCCTGCCGTCCATTATGACGTTGTTTTTCGCGGCAAAATCGCGCTGTAAATCCAACAAAAACGCCCTCACCGCGCCATATGACGAAATCCGCGACGCCGCCATTGAAATCTCCGGCTCGCGCAGTCGCCCCGTGACATCGCGGTTGTTGACATATACCAATTGCTCGCCGCCTGCAATCTTAAAATCAAGGTTCACTTTCGGCAAAATCGACACCACCGATTTCTCGTCATAGCTGTCGATGTCTGCCAATTTGCAGTAGACTGCGATTGCGCGATAAAGCGCGCCTGTGTCCATGTAGACAAAGCCGAGGCGTTTCGCGGCTTCACGTGCGATGGTGGATTTGCCGGCCCCTACAGGGCCGTCGATTGCGATTTGTATTGACATAATTGTGTTCCTTTCTGTGGGTGTCTGTTTATATGTTTCTGTGGGTTTTTTTGTGTTTCTGTGGGTTTTTCTGTTGTTTTGGGTTTGCACGGTTGTGCGGATTTGCGGCGGAGCACAGCTCCGCATAACGGGGGACGTTCATTTCTTTGCCCACGCAAAGAAACGAACCAAAGAAACGTGGCCCATGCGGGCAGCACGATACGAGGCTACAGGTTAACACGAAAATACGCCGACAAAATCGCGC
>WRMK01000055.1 GCA_009777155.1 Oscillospiraceae bacterium | reverse complement strand
AATTGTGGGGAATCGGCGGCGAGAATCCGCGTGTTCCGCAAGCCGATGAACTCGCCGAAGCGGTGGAAAACAGCGGCTTTGAGTGGTTGCTTTTGGACGAAAACGCCCTCACAGTGCGGTTTTTGAAGCCGCTGAAACTCGACCTCGGCGCGATTGCAAAGGGCTACGCGGCGGACGAGATGAAACGTGTCCTGCTCGAAAACGGCGTAACCAACGCGATTCTCGACCTCGGCGGCGACATAATCACCATCGGCAGCAACAAAAATCGCGGTTGGCGGGTTGGTTTGAGCGACCCTTTCGACCCCGACCCCGCAAAAACTTGTGCAATAGTCACAATCGCCGACCAAACAATAGTAACATCAGGCAACTACGAGCGGTATTTTATCCACGAAAACACACACTATCATCACATATTCAACAGAACCACAGGTTTTCCCGCCGAAAGCGGGCTTGTCTCAGCGACCGTAATCGCCGACAACTCCGCGACGGCCGACATTCTCTCGACCGCATTTTTCGTAATGGGCACGGAAAAAGCCGCAAAATTCGCCGAAAAATTCTCCTCAGAATTCGCCGAAATCGCCTACATTTTCATCGACAGCGACATGAATTTCACCTACTCGGAGGGCCTCGAACTTGAACTTGAACTTGTCAACTAAGCGCGAATTTTTCTTGTACGGAACAGTCGCAATTTTATTCATTCTATCACTTACCGCGCACTTTATAATAAGCAACTTGACACCGCAAAACCCCGTCGCCGAAATCTACGAAAACGGCGTATTAATCGGCATTTACGGGCTTGAAAACGAGTTAGTAAATCTAAATTTAGACGACAGATTTGAAGTGCAAAACGGAAAAATTCGTGTAAGTTATGCAAATTGCCCCGATAAAATTTGCGTAAATACAGGTTTTATACCAAACGGCATAATCCCCATAATCTGCATACCAAACAAGCTCGAAATCCGCATCACAAGCGGATTAAACAGCAATAATAGTGCGGAACTTGACGCAATTGTAAAGTAGTGAAATACATGAAACTTGACACAAAAAAACTCGCGCTGAACGCGCTTTTCGCGGTAATCGCATTAGTAATTTTCATAGTAGAATCGCAGATTCCGCTACCATTTCTCGCCCCCGGACTGAAATTAGGGCTTGCAAACATTGTAACTTTGTTCGTGATTTTTTTGGGCGAAAAGTGGACAAAACGTGATATTTTTCTAATATTTTTAACGCGAACTTTGCTCGCCGCACTAATCACAGGGCAGGCAACGAGCCTATTTTTCAGCTTCACAGGCGGATTTTTTGCCATAGTTGTCATGTTAATTTTGAAGAAACTTGACAAGTCTAAAACCCTGCCAATACCGATTGTAAGCGTGTCGGGGGCATTGGCGCACAACGTCGGGCAAGTCGCGGCGGCGGCGGTAGTAATGCGAAGTTTCGCCGTCTTTGCGTACCTGCCCGTACTAATCGCAGGAGGTGTAATTAGCGGCTTACTGACCGGCTTTGCAGTACATTTTATATTCAAAAAACGACCTAAATTTATAAATTTCTTAACAAGTTGGTGATAAAAAATATGACTTTTGAAGACTTGCGTAACTTTCTCGAAAAAAGAAGTCCTCATTCGGCTATTTTAGATGCGGACTTGAAAATTATATGGGACAAAGATAATTTTTTCAGCTCACGAACTAATATTAACTGGCCAAAAAAAGAAGACTTTTTTGACAAAAAAGAATTAATCATTTCAATTGGCACAAACGACGATAAAATCCCTGTTTGCGTAGAAAAAACGGCTTTAAGCGGCGGAGAAACTCGATATATTTGCACGGTATTTGACAATGATTTTGTCACGGAACTTGCTATAAATTCGAGAATTTCCGAGCTGTTCAAAAAATATTTTCCCGAGATAAACGACACCATTCACATTATACAATACAACACCGAGCAATGCCTTGCAAACCCGCTCGTACAGTCGGAAATCGACCTACTTGACAACTTCAAAAGTCAATCAAATGCGGCGTTTAATTTACTGGCAGTTTCGACAAACTTGAATTATTATTTTAACACTTTTTCTTATCGGGACAGCGGCAAAAATATAGATATTTACAAGACAATTGTTGACCTTATCAAGAAAAGTAATCAGCTGCTCGGCAGGAACGCAATCCTGTTTACATCGCGCGAAAGTGCCCGTCACATCGGCGTTTCCGAGCGCGTGTTCACTGTAATGTTCATGAATTTAGTGCAAAATGCCTTGGCTTATTCTAAGCCGCTCACTAAAGTTAAAGTTAAAGTTTTTTACGAAGACGAAAACGCAATAATCAGCGTGACAAATGAGATAAATGACAGTAGTAGTTTTTCCGATTTTGACACTTCAGATGTTGTCAAGTTGGGGATTGGGCTGCCCTTGGTAAACCGCATTGCGACAAGCTTAAACGGCAGTTTCACCACCATTCGCGAGGGCAAAACTTTCAAGGCGCACGTCAGCCTCCCGCTGTACGTCGAGAGCGAACTTGACAAGTCGATGCTCAAGTCAAAACCCGTGGAATTTATCACGCAAAACATGAGCTATATTAAACGCTATCTTAATCGTTTTGCCGAAAAATAAAGGTTGAATTATGAACGCTAAACCCGCATGGAATCTAATTATTTCCGCTGTTTCGGCGTGCATTTTACACGCATTAATTCTCAACTCGCCATTCAACTTTTACCCCTACACGTCGGCAATTAAAATTATACTTTTTGTGTCATTTCCGCTCGTATATTTTAGAATTTCGCGCGAAATGAAACTTAAAGACTTATTTTCAGTCGGGAAAAAGAAGAAAAGTCTACTGTTTTCACTCGCTTTGGGCGGCGGAGTTTTCGCATTCATAATGCTCGCATTTCTAATATTGCGGCAATTTTTAGACAGCCAAATGATACTCGGCGCACTTGAAAATAACGGTATAACTTCCGAAAATTTCGCGCTCGTATTCATCTACATAGTCTTTGTTAATGCGGCTTTGGAGGAATTATTTTTCAGGGGATTTGTGTTTTTAACTTTACATAAAAAGGCGCACAAACTCTTTGCACATCTATTTTCAGCACTGCTGTTCGCAGTCTATCACGTCGCAATTTTGAACGGCGCGATTTCAATCGGAATGTTCGTTTTTTGCATATTCGGACTGACTGTAGCAGGCCTGATTTTCAACTACTTGACAGTCAAGTGCGGGAATATTTTGGGCGCGTTAATAGTACATGTAAGCGCGAATCTTGCATTAAACCTGATTGTTTTAGGTTACTTGACACATTAACACTGATAAAATTTTTGAAAGGTATGCCCCAATGACGTTTGTCAAGTTGGGGCGGCATGGAACGAAAAATGTATAAAATTCTAATTGCCGACGACGAGCAGAAAATCCGCGAGGTTTTGCGGGAATACTCCGAGTTTGAGGGGCATGAAGTGACCGAAGCGACCGACGGAATGCAGGCCGTTGAAATTGCAAAAAGCGGTAATTTTGACATAGTTTTAATGGACGTTATGATGCCGAGATTAGACGGCTTTTCTGCCTGTAAAGAAATCCGAAAATTCAGCTCTATGCCTGTGATTATGCTATCTGCACGGGGCGAGGAATACGACAAACTTTTCGGGTTTGAAATCGGCGCGGACGACTATGTTGTAAAGCCGTTTTCGCCGAAAGAAGTTTTGGCGCGGGTGAACGCAATTATCAAGCGCAACAGCACCCCCGCGGTCCCGAGCGAGGGCGAAACTTTCGAGGGCCTTGAGATTAATTATACGGCCCGCGATGTCAAAGTTGACGGCGTAAAAGTCGCGCTGACACCGAAAGAATACGACTTGCTGTTCTATTTAGTCAAGAATAAAAACATCGCACTTTCCCGTAACAAACTGCTTGAATCGGTGTGGGGATACGACTTTTTCGGCGATGACCGAACTATTGATACCCACATAAAAATGCTGCGAAATAACATCGGCGACTATAGAAAATTTATAGTTACTTTGCGCGGAATGGGCTACAAATTTGAGGTGTAAATAGCTGAAAAAATTCATGAAAGGTGTACCCCGTGCCGCAAAAAATCTTATAATTTTTGTCAAGTTGTGGCGGCACGGTACGAAAAATGTTTAAGTTTATTAATGGTATGAAATTTCGCTTGTGGCTTTTGTTCATCGGGTTTACCACAATCATACTCGGAATTTTATACTTCAATCAAATAATTCTGCTCCCGAATTATTACAACTTCATAAAAACGCAGGAAACAACCGGCGTCGCGAACATTCTGAAAACAAACTGGAACAATTACGACCTGATTTCCGAGATGAACCGTTTGTCGCGCGAACATGAGATGCGAATTGACATCGACCGCTATATCGGCGGCGTTCGCGTGTCGGAATCATCGGCGGAAAACAGCATTACAATCAGCAATATGTTCACGATTGACGGCGACGAAGTTGAGGCCTTGAAGCGGCAGGCATCGTCCGGCAGAAACAGAACCGTGACGTCAAATCGCGACGGTTTACTTTACTATGTTACTTATATCGGCCCGGGGAGCAGCCCCGAGGGTTACATCGCGATTTTCACTTACCTGCAACCTTTGGGCAACACGCAAGACGTTTTGCAGAGCCAATTTTTCCTGATGTCATGCGTGGTTTACCTGTTAGCTGTTGCACTTTCCGCGTTCGTCGTCACGAATATTACAAGCCCGCTGACTAACATTTCCGATAGCGCGGGAAAGTTAGTAACGGGCGAATTTGTGTTGAAAACAAGCAAAGGAGATTACACCGAAATTATAACACTAACCGAAAACTTGAACATCGCCTCACGCGAAATTGCCAAGACCGAAAACTTCCGCAAAGACCTATTGGCAAACGTTTCGCACGACTTGAAAACTCCGCTGACTATGATAAAAGCATACGCCGAAATGATACGCGACCTGTCCGGAAATCACCCGCAAAAACGCGAAAATCACCTGAAAGTTATAATTGATGAGGCCGACCGACTTAACAGTTTAGTTGTCGATTTGCTCGATTTGTCTAAAATTCAAAGCGGCGTCGCCACAAAAAATGTCACTACCTTCGATTTTTCGGAACACCTCGGCGCTGTAATCGGGCGTTTTGACTACCTTTCCGTGGAGCACGGGATTAAAATTATTTCGGAAATTGAAAAAGGAATAATAGTAAAAGCCGACCTGTCTAAAATCGAACAAGTCGTCTACAATTTTGTCAACAACGCCATAAATCACGCCGGCAAAGACAAGAAAGTTACAGTGCAACTTTACAGGAAAAAGGAAGGCGTAGCGCGGTTTGAGGTCAAGGACAAGGGCAGCGGAATCGCCAAAGAGGAGCTGCCGTACATCTGGGAGCGGTACTACAAAGCAACAAAATCGCGTTTCCACAAGCGCACAACCATCGGCACCGGCTTAGGTTTGTCGATTGTAAAAGGCGTCATGGACATGCACGGTTTTGCGTACGGCGTAGTCAGCGCACCCGGCAAGGGGAGCACATTTTGGTTCGAGTTTCCGTGTGAATAATTCAAGTAAGTAATAAGCGGGGACGGCAAGCGGTGCGGCAGGGGGTAGGGGTCTATGTCTGCGCCACCGCAAAGAAACCGCCAGCCCGCTGCACAAGCCGTTTAAGCCCCACTTCCTCGACATGAAACTTATCCCCTCACGACTTAATAGGTTTAATCTACTTGAATAGTTTGCTCTCGCATAAAGTTTGTGCTACTTACCAAGTCTTGAGGACGAGAAAGTTAAGTTTTATCAATCGCAAAAGCGGGCGTGCGGTTCTTTGCGGTGGCGCAGACATAGACCCCTACCCCCTGCCGCACCGCTTTATTCGCAGGTCGCGTGCATTTCACCACACGCACAAACCGTCTAAATTTAATTATTTCTGCATTCTGCATTATTATTTCTGCATTAACCCAAGTAATATATTATTTAAGTGTTCATCCACCGCCAAAACAATCGAAATAATCACAGGTATTGAAATTATAAACAACGTGAACTTTTTCCCGCCGCTTATCTCCCCCCAACTGTTCCCCGGTTTGTACTTTTTTATCACTTTTATCTTCATAAAAAACGCGGCAATCCCCACGAAAACTAACACGATTGAGGCGGCATAAAAAATCGCGTAAACGGTGTTAATCAGCTTGTTTTCGCCACCTGCAAACTCACTTAGTGACATCAAAAACATCACGCCGCCCGACACCGAATTTATCAGCGCGTGCAAAATTGTCGCCGCCCAAAGCGAGCCGGTCGCGTACCGCACGTACCCGAGCGCGAACCCGAGCGCGGTCGTGTACAGCAAAGTGTACAATCTGCCGTGCGCCAGCCCAAACATAATCGACGTAATCAAAATCGCGTTGCCGTCGCCATAAGGTTTGAGCGCGTCGTAAAAAATCCCGCGGTACAAAAACTCCTCGAAAATCGGCGCGGCGACCACCGCCATAAGCAGCATCATCACCGCATAAACCATGTTCGGGTGGACATTGTCGCCCGCCGCCATCGGCCTGAAAAGCTCTTGCACAATTTCATTTTGGCTTGCATGTGTGATTATATAAAACCCAATAATCGTCAAAAATGCAATTCCGTACCCGAGTCCGTACATCGCCGGGAACACGCCGAGAGCCTTCGCAACCCGCTTCGGCTTACGGTAAATCTCGCCCCACCTGCCACGATAGGCGCCGTTTTCGCGAAAATTTCCAAAAAGAATCGCCGCGACAAGAATCGGAACCATATAAATCAGCATCATCGAAATAATCCCGTAAGCCGCATGAAAAGCGTCCTCGCCGATATAATTTTCGCGGTACATTCTAAGCATTAAACCGGCGATAAAATCGTTCAAGATTCTGCAAATAAAATACACACTGAAAACAAAGCCGAGCTTGGCGCAGACGGCTTTGTAAGATTTAATTTTTGTGGGTTCACTCGGCGTTTCCGGGTAATAATTTTCCATAAGTTATACCTTTTGTATAATTAATAAGGGCTGTCAAATTCCCGCTCCGCATGGGCGACCGCTTCTTCCAAAGTCATTCCCGCAAAAGCCTGCGCGCCGAAATTGCGGCCGCTTTTTTTATCGTTCACAAAAGCCCCGACCACGATTCCGGGAATTACACTTTCGGGGGAATTCGGCGCGTTCGGCCCGCCTAAATCGGTGCGGCACCAGCCCGGGTCTGTCAAGTTAATCAAAACATCGGTTCCGTCAACTTTTGAGCCGAGGTCGATTGTAATTTTGTCAAGTGCGGCTTTGCTTGCCGAATATCCCGCTTGTTGGGGTTCAAGCCTGATTCCGCTTGTCGTATTGAGGATTCGCCCGAACCCGCGCTCAATCATTTTCGGCAAAAAATGATAGCAAATTATCGCGGGCGTAATTGTATTAATCACAAAACTATCGGTAAAATCTTCAACAGGTGTCTTGAAATAATCGGTTCTGTAAGCAATTTGAACAGCGGCATTGTTCAGCACGATGTCAACTTGCATACCTTTGTCGTCGATTTCTTTCAACATAGCGCGGACTTGTGCAATATCCTGCAAATCCGCCGACACCGCGCAAGCCTCCACCCCCAAAGCAGTCACCTCGCTTAGAATTGTCTCGGTGTGTTGTTTGTTTCTGCTGTGCAAAATTAAATTACACCCCTGTTTCGCCATGAAAACAGCAGTCTGCGCGCCAATTCCCCGGCTCGCACCAGTGAGCAAAGCCCATTTTCCTTTTAAGTTTGTCATAGTAAGTTTCTCCTTTTTTATTAAGTTTTTTTTAATTTATTAACGCCAAAACCTCATCGGTATCTGTCAAGTTGACGGGTACTATTTCCAAAAACTTCACTGTTTCAAGTTCATCTATCGAAGGCGTCGGAACCCGCATAGTCACAAAAACCCCGGCTTCTTCCCACATAATTGAATCCTGTCGCCAAAAATAATATTTTTCGTCAATTAAGTCATCTCTCGTTAAATTATCAGCTTGCAAGTAACTGTCAAGATTGTACAAACCGCGGTAAATAGTAAATTCAAAGCTTGGATTATTTATCACCGCACTCCAAAACTCACTTCTTGAATTAACTATAACATCTTTTGGCAAATAAGTAATGTCTATATAGTTTTCGCCCACTTGTATTTTGCGGATTGCAAAACCATCGGGGATACTTGCAGGCAAATAGAGCGTTTCAAGCTCGGTTAAATTTAGCCTTTCTGCAATATTAACACCCCAATCTACAGATGTTTGTCCACTCCAATCTCTTTCCACAAATCCCTGCACCCCGCGACCTTCTTTGGCGGCTAAATAAGCTCCTAAAAAGTCTTCGAGCGAGGTAAAATCAAGGTAAGGTTCGGTCGGAGTTTCATCAGCACCACAACCCGTCAATAAAACAACAGCAAAAACTGCGACAAGCAAGATTTTCAAAAAATTTTTCATAACACCAATCCTTTCAAAGTTTCGCGGACTTAATTAAACCCACCCTGCCACCTACGCAAATCGCCCATAGTCAAGGTTAAATCATTGAGTTCGCCATAATTTTCAAGCACCAACTCATCATCATTAACCGCGCCGTTTTCTTCGGGAACATAATATACAGATTGCCACGGATTGAATGTTGCGGGTATATCGTATATAGGCTTTAACAAAAACAAAATCCGTTCATCGCCTTGACTAAAGTATATGGCATCTTCATTTATTAATATTGACCCTTCCCATTCGCCGCCCGCCTGCATTATCTCAATAGTTTCACCGCTTTCAAAGTTACCTTTGAAACTTTCAAGCACCCTTGCTTCATAAACCGTAATTATATCATAAAACGGCGACTCTAACGGCGGGTCATGAAAAGTTCTATTATCATAATTTCCGCTGTCTAAAAATTCTACTCTAACGATATGAGTTGCCTTTTCATATAATTCTTCTGTACTACGGTAATAATTATATTGTGCTTTACGCCTTGTCACAGTGCCTTGCTCCCCTGTATTTATCGGCACTTCTTGAGATTCATTTTCCGGAATTTCCGCAACTTCCCCAACTTCCCAAAGAACACAACCCGTCAACAAAACAACAGCAAAAATTGCAACAAGCAAGGTTTTCAAAAAATTTTTCATAACACCAATCCTTTCAAGTTTCGCAAGTGTGAGCGGGCAGTCGGGGCAGAGGGGGGTAGTAGGGGTCTATGTCTGCGCCGACGCTTTGAACTGCACGCCCGCCACACAAACCTTTTTATCACCACTTCCTCGACATGAACCTTTCCCCTTGGCGGCTTATGGGTTCGCTATACATTAAAAGTCTGTACTCGTATAAGGTACTTCTATCTACAAAATCTTTGGCACGAGAAAGTTAAGTTTCAGCAAGTGCAAAAGCGGGTTCGTGCGGGTTCAAAGCGGCGGCGCAGACATAGACCCCTACTACCCCCCTCTGCCCCCACTCCAAGTCCATGAAACTTAATTAAACAAAATCGAAATCGGCATATCCTTAAAAATCCGCTCAATAGCCTGTGCGAGTATATTCGCGACCGACAAAACTTTTATCTTCGGCGTCCGTTTTTCAGCAGGGATATTAATAGTATTGAGCAGCACCACCTCTTTGATGTAACTTTTTTCCAACTTCTCAATCGCATCGCCCGACAAGACGCCATGCGTTGCGGCGGCGTAGACCTCCTTCGCCCCGCCCCGCTCGATAACAGCAGTAGCGGCGTTGCAGATTGAACCCGCTGTGTCAATCATATCGTCGGTGATGATTACCGTCTTGTCCTTGACGTCGCCGATTATGTTCATGACCTCGCTTACATTGGCTTTCTGCCTGCGTTTGTCGATGATTGCAAAGCCGATGCCGACCCTGTGCGAAAAGCTCCGCACCCGCGCAACCGAGCCTATATCGGGCGAAACGCAGATTACATCTTCAAGGTTGTCCCTGAATTTGTCCTTGAAATACGGGGCCAAGATGGACATTCCCTGCAAGTCGTCCACGGGAATCCCGAAAAACCCTTGAATCTGCGGCGAGTGCAAATCCATCGTGAGAATCCTGTCCGCGCCCGCAACGGTAATCAAATCGGCGACAAGCCGCGCCGAAATGGGGTCACGCGGCTTGGTCTTTCTGTCCTGCCTCGAGTACCCGAAATAGGGCACTACAGCGGTGATGTTTCTTGCACTTGCACGCTTGAAAGCATCAATCATAATCAGCAATTCCATGAGATTATCGTTGACCGGCTCGGAAGTTGACTGTATCACAAAAACGTCAAAACCCCGCACGCTCTCTTTAATAGTTACCGCAATTTCGCCATCGCTGAAAACACCGACGTCCGCTTCCCCGAGCCAGCCCCCGGCTGCCTTTGCCACGTCCTTTGCGAGCGGCATGTTAGAATTTGCGCTGAAAATTTTTACTTCTTTACCTTTATTAGTATCAAACATGATTTTGCCCTTTCTTTTATTTACAACCCATTACTTTTTATCTTTATTTAATAATCGCAGTTCGTTTTTGTACCAATTTTCCTTGATATTTACCTGCCCGCGTTCGATTGCAAGCGCGCCCGGCGGCACGTACTCGCCTATGGTCGAACCCGCGGCAGTAGTGGCGTTCGCGCCGATTTCAACAGGCGCAATCAGGTTGGTGTTACACCCGATAAAGGCATTGTCGCCGATAACAGTACGGTATTTTTCCAACCCGTCATAATTCGCCGTCACCGTGCCGCACCCGAAGTTGACATTCGAGCCGACGTCGCTGTCGCCTATGTAAGTAAGATGGGCTAAAGCAGTCCCCGTGCCGATTTCGGAGTTTTTAATTTCCACAAAGTCGCCAATCTTCACGTTATCATGCAGTTTCGTACCGGGGCGAATATGCACGTACGGCCCCGCCTTGACATTATTACCAATGCTCGAATCAAAGGCCTGCACGCAATTCAAAGTAACATTGTCGCCGATTTTGCAGTTGTCAATCTGGGTATTCGGCCCGATTACACAGCCGCTCCCGATTTCGGTCCCGCCCCGTATAATCGTATTCGGCATGAGTAGCGTATCTCGCCCGATTTTCACGTCCTTGCCGATGATTACGTTATGCCCGATAATGTCCGCGCCCGCAATGTAATGCCGATTGTTGATAACCTCGGTCATCATGTCGTTCAAAGCACGGAGCTGTCTGCGGTCGTTCGCGCCCAAGACTATGATACTGTCGTCCGCCATATAAGTAGACGCCTTTTTGCCAAGTAATTCAACAGTATCGGTGAGGTAAAACTCGCCGCTTTTGTTGTTGTCACTGAGTTGCGGCAACGCCCACAAAAGCCGCTCTGCCTTGAACCAATACGCCCCGCTGTTGACCTCGGTAATCATCAACTCATCGGGCGTGCAATCTTTCATTTCGACAATCCCCGACAAAAGCGCGGAGTTTTTGTCGCGCTTAATCCTGCCGTAATTCCCCGCCGGCACTACGTTTGCGGTGATTACAGTCACATCGCTGTCCTGCTCCTTGTGCAAGGCATACGCGGCATTAATCGTCCCCGCGTTCATAAAAGGCGCGTCGCCATTCAAAACCAGCACATCGCCGCCCTTCTCACCGAAATCGGCAAGCATAGTCTGCGCCTGAATCACCGCATGCCCGGTCCCCTTACGCTCGGTCTGCACAAAACTGCGATACCGACCTTTAGTCTTGAGAAATTTCGCGACCTTATCGGTACTGCTCCCCGTTATAACCCCAACGTTCTTATCGGCAATACCCGCCTCCTTAACCGAATCCAAAACCCACCCCAACATCGGCTCAAACAGCACTTCCATAAGCACCTTAGGGTTCGCCGAATTCATACGCTTGCCGTCACCCGCGGCCAAAATCACGCAACATCTGTTGTCCATAAAACACCTCTTTATTAAGTTTATTTATAATTATATGCCGGTAGATAATTAATAGGGAATAAGGAATAAGGAATAATTGTGGTGTCCGCCATGCGGACGGGTTTTAAGACTCTAATAGGCGTGAATCGTCTGATTGCGAGTGTTAATTTTAATAATCGCGAAAGAACGGAACGCGAGTTGCGGATTTTTCAATCGGATAACCGTCGCGGAGCGACACCAAAATTATTCATTATTCATTATTAATTATTCATTAACTCACGAACTCGCTTCATAGCCTCAACCGTATTCTCCTTAGACCCAAACGCCGTCAGCCGAAAATACCCGTCGCCATTCTTGCCGAACCCCACGCCCGGCGTCCCCACGACCTGCTTTTCGGAAAGCAACAAGTCAAAGAAATCCCAACTCGGCATACCGCACTTAAACCAGACGTAAGGCGAGTTTTTGCCACCTGTGTAGGCGATACCGAGCGCGTCGAAAGTCTCGCACATAATCCGCGCATTGTCCATGTAGTAAGCAATTCTTTCACGGCACTGCGCCTGCCCCTCGGCGGTGAAAACCGCCTCGGCACCACGCTGAACTATGTACGGCACGCCGTTGAACTTGCTCCCCTGCCGCCTCGACCAGTACTTCAAAACGCTAAGTGGCTCGCCATTTTCGCCGTAAAACTCCAACTCCTTAGGAATCACCGTGTACCCACAGCGAGTCCCGGTAAAGCCGGCAGTTTTCGAGAGCGAACAGAGCTCAATCGCGCATTTCCGCGCATTCTCCACCGCGAAAATGCTCCGCGGCAAAGTCTCGTCACTGATGAAAGCCTCATACGCCGCGTCATAAATAATCACAGCCTTGCAAGCAATTGCGTAATCCACCCACGCCTGCAACTGCGCCCGCGTAAACACCGCGCCCGTGGGATTATTCGGGGAGCAGAGGTAGATTAAGTCGGCCTTTTTGTCAAGGGGCGGCGCGGGCGAAAAGCCCATTGACTCATTAGCATCGGCGAAGATTATACTCTTGCCATTCATGACACTGCTGTCCACATAAACCGGATAAACCGGGTCGCTCACAAGCACTACATTATCCTCGCCGAACAGGTCGGTAATGTTGCCGCCGTCCGACTTTGCGCCGTCGTTAATCAAGACTTCATCAGCTGAAATTTCCACGCCGTAACTCTTGTAATACCCCGCAACCGCCTCCCGCAAGAAGTCGTACCCCCGCCCCGAATCCTCATAGCCGCGGAAGGTCTCTTTCACGCCCATTTCGCCCGCCGCCCTCTGCATAGCCTCGACCACAACAGGCGCAAGCGGCAAGGTAACATCGCCAATCCCCATGCGGATTACAGGCTTATCCGGGTTCGCCTCAACGTACTCGCGGACTTTGCGCCCGATTTCCACAAACAGATAATTTTCTTTCAAGTTCAAAAAGCCCTTACTGATTCTTGCCATTGTTTTCTCCCCTTTTCAAATGTTGAATTTATTTTGCGGGCGATTGAAATCGCCCTAATGGGGGGCAAAGCCCCTGCTCCCCTTGATGGGGGCGTTGCCCCCATTCCCCCTTATAATGGGGGTAAACCCCAAACCCCATGTCCCTTAATGGGGGCTTTGCCCCCAAACCCCCACCTACTTTTTGCTTGTGCAAAAAGTAGGCAAAAACACCCTCGCTCACGCGCCGCGAGTGGCTACATTGCAC
>WRMK01000054.1 GCA_009777155.1 Oscillospiraceae bacterium | reverse complement strand
TCATAAAAATGAAAGGCCAATAAGTTTGAAAATCACCCTACAAATTTGTGTAGGAGGACATGGTGAAAATATGTTGAATTACGTTGTACCAATTATAGTTTTCTTGTTCGTCGGGGGGGCGGCCGGGGTCGCGCTTACCTTTGCTTCGCGCGCCTTTGGGGTCGAGAGCGACGAGTTGGCGGACCAAATACTTGAAAAGCTCCCTGGCATCAACTGCGGCGCGTGCGGCTTGTCGAGCTGTGAGAGCTATGCTACTGCTGTGAAAAATGGCGAACTCGCGCCGAATTTGTGCAAGCCCGGCGGTATCGAAGCCGCCGCCGGAATCAGCGAAATTCTGGGTGTCACAATCGAGCCGAGCGAGCGCGAAGCCGCTTTTGTACACTGCTCGGGAGTGACGACCGAGGACAAGTACACCTACAGCGGAACCCAAACCTGCCTTGCCGCCGGGAAGTACTACAACGGCAAAAGCAGCTGCGCCAAAGGCTGCCTCGGCTTCGGCGATTGCGCCAAAGTCTGCCCGTATGATGCGATTGAGTTTGTTAATGGCACAGCGGTCGTAAACAGGCATCATTGCTGGGCTTGCGGCTTGTGTATACCCGCTTGCCCCAACGGTTTAATCTCTCTTAGGAAACACAGCGAACGCACAAAAGTCCGCTGTTCCTCAAACGACGGCATGAAGGAGACCCGCGCAATCTGCAAAAACGGCTGTATCGCGTGCGGCGCGTGCGGCAAAAAATGTCTCAAAGATGCAATTTCAATTGTGGACAACTGCGCCGTTATCGACTACGAAAAGTGCAATTCCTGCGGAGTCTGCGCCATTATCTGCCCCCCGAAATGTATAGCAGTAGAGCCGTTCTACCACAGCGAAAAACCCGCAACAATAGTCCCGACTACTGTTGCTACAGCCGCGGAAACTGTGGAAGAATAGGGGGGTGTGCGGGCATGAAAAAGATTTTTTGTTTCGTGTTAATTTTCTTAATAGTTATAACACTTTGCTCTTGCAGTGAGCCACGAAAAAAGCCAAAAGGAACAAGTTGAGACAATCCTTGCTTATCTTGAAGTCGGAAACATAGAAGGTATACGCGAGATGTTTTGCGAAAGGCTTAGAAATAAAAAAGATGTTGATGATGAACTGCAAAAAGTAATTGACATTTTTCAAGGAGAAATTATTTCTTACACAGCCAAAGGAGCAGAAGGAGGCGCAAGTTGGTCTCCTGAAGGAAATCAAGTTTCAGCGTGGGCATCTTGCAGCGACATATTAATGAGTACAGGAAAAATCTATCACTTGTATTTAAGTATATATAAGGAAAATGACTTTCACCCGGATATGCTGGGCATTTATTCACTTGAAGTTAGCGAAAAAGATGAAATAAGCGGTGTATGGATTGAATTAATACGAATCGAGGTATAGAATTTCATCAATCACCCCTCCTCAAACTCCTGCAGGCTCTTAATTAGGATTACCGCCATGCAGAAAAGTGCGATTGACGCCACCGGATTTCCCGCCTCGAGCGGGATTTTTTGTTGAATCGGGGAAGTCGCGGCGGGTAAAGCAGTCTCCAAATCAAACAAATGTAAGAAAACCTTACATATCACAGCGGAAATCAAAGCCCCGGGAATCCGCCAAAGCAGGAACTTTTTAAGGGAGAATTTGCCTTTTGTCAAGGCAGGAACCTGCATCAAAATGCACAGCCCGCCAAACGAGAACAACCCCGCAATCAGCGGCAGAATTGCGTAATCCGCAGGGAGCTTTGCGGCGTTTGTGATTTCAAGGGCGGCGAAAAATAAGGCGGCGGCGTTCTCGCCCAAAAGCCCCAAAACCCGCTCCACACCGCAAGATTTCAACGCCTCAATAATCACCGAAAAGCTGATAATCAACACACAAACCGGGAAAAGCGCACTCGCCGACGAAATTACAGAGGTCGTGAAAACTTCCTGTGTCAATTGCAAAGGCGGGGGCTTATTTTTGGCGGGTTTTGGAATTTTCGGGCTGTTTGAATTGACGGATTTTTTGAAAGTCAAAATAGCCGCAATTAGAAAACATGTAAGGAAACATGACATATAGACGACAATCCCCGCCGTCGAGTTCGAGAAAATCCCAACGCCCACCACCGCGACCGCAAACCCCGGGCTCGGGCAGTAGCAGAACGGCAGAATATCCCCGTTTAACTTTTGATGCGTTTCGCGCATTAAAGTTAAACGGGATTCCGCAGTTTGCGGACTGCGGTGCGCTGTCGCAACAGCGCAATCCCCGCTAAACTTGAAACCGGAACGGTTTTCAAGTTTAGCGGATATATCCCGCTTTTCGGTTGATTCCGCGATTAATTTCGCGCCGACCGGGTAGCCGCCGAACAGACTTAAAAGAAAAATCGCGAATTCTTCCTCCGAAATCCGAATCAGCGGGCGAAAAACCAAGTAGAGCGGCTTAAACAAAACCCGATAAAGCCCGCTGTTGACGAGGTAGGACGCAATCGCCATGAACCCGAAAAGCGCAGGAATAATCGTATAAAGGCAGGTCTCGACACCGCTCACGACTGCCGCCGCCATGCTGTTCATATCTACAAATAACATGAAAATTATCGCAGTCGCAACTACACCCGCCGCAAAGTTTTTTGTTGCCTTTTTCATGCGCCCTCCGAATTTTACAGACTTGTACAACATATATATTTTAGAGACGTTAAATAAATTACAGCGAGGGGTGAATGAAACGTGGATATAAACAGAATCGCGCAGAAATTCGACGACATGAAATCGAGCGCGTACAAACATTCCTACATGCAGATTACCGACAATTCAGAGGTGGTAATCGACCGCTGTAACGGCGTTATCGCCTACGACGAGAACCAAATTAGGTTGCAGTTGGTCAATAATGCGCTGTTCATAACAGGACAAAACATGAAAATGTTCAACTTCAGCAACGAAGGAGTTATCGTGGAAGGAAAAATACATTCATTGGAATTTGGAGAAAAAGCATGAAAAATACTAAAAGTTACGTTACTGTGTCGGTTTTCGGGGTTCGCGCCGAAGAATTTATCAGCGAGTTGTTCAAAAAAAATATAAGTCTTTGGAATATTGAAAATAAAGATGACGTTATTTTTTTTAATATAATCCCGCGCCACTACAAAAAAACCGCTCGTCTTGCCGCCGCGTACGGCTTGCGAACCAAGCTTGAAGGCAGGCAGGGAGTGTATTTCAAGCTTCGCCCATACAGAAAAAGATATGGCGTTATTTTTGGCACAGCGGCCTTCTTCGGAATAATTACCTTGTTGTCTAATTTTATTTGGGATGTTCAGGTCAACGGAAATCATGAAATTTCCGCCCTGCAAATCAAAGAAGTGATTGAGAAGCACGGCATACGAAACGGTGCGCGAATCAACGACTACGACGAGGAAAAAGCGGAGCTTGCGACCCTGCTCGAGCTGGACAAGTTAGCGTGGGTCAGCATCGAGCGGAGCGGGAGCAGGATTAACATTAAGGTCAGTGAGCGGCTTGAAGCCGCCGCACCCGACATCGAAATCACCATCCCCTGCAACGTCGTGGCGGGCGAGAGCGGCGTAATCGTTGCGACCGAGGTCTACCGGGGTACGCTCCTGATTGAGAAAGGCTCGGGGGTGAACCGCGGCGACGTCATTGTCAGCGGGGTTGTCGAAGACGGCGCAGGCAACGTAATCCTCAACCACGCCTCCGCAAAAATCACCGCCGAGTGCATTGATGAAGCGGAATTTTTCATGCCGTTCATATCTACAGAAAAAAGGCACAACGGCAAAAAAACCGAAAATAACTTCATGGTATTTTTAGGCAAAGAAATCCCTTTGTTCATATTCGACAGTTCACATGAAAATTCCACCTACAGTCAAGAGACCCGCGCACCGCACTTCCTCGGCTTCAAGCTCCCCTACAGGCTCAAAACCGGCATTTACAGCCACTTTGACTACGTTGACGTGGAAATTTCCCAGACCGAAGCCATCGACAGATTGAAAAGGCAGATTGAGAATTACAAGCAAAATTTCCACACAGACGGCGAAATCGTTGCCTTTGACGAGGCGTATTCCCTGCGCGAAGACGGAATCGAGGTCAAAATCACAATCACCTACAGGACCGATATAGCCGTAAAGCGGGAAATCGGCGTACCTTAAATCGGTTATTACTGCATATTTCGGCGCGGATTTACCCCGCGCCTTTTCTCTGTGACATAAAAAAGTTTGCATTTTCCCGAAAAATATGTTATACTTAAAAAAATGTGTTAAATTTAAGAGGGAAAAAACTTGGAAAAGACGTTAAAACTGCAAGACGGCGCGCTTGTCTCCGCGCTTTTCGGCGCGTTCGACCAAAACGCCAACATAATTTCACAGGCTTTTGATGTGAAAATCTTCAACAGGGACGGCGATGTCAAGATAATCGGCTCACAGAGCGGGACGGAGAAGGCGTTTTCGGCGTTTGAAAGTCTGCTGAAAATCCTCGAACGCGGCGAAATCATCAATGAGCAGGCGGTTCGCTATGTCGTGTCGATGGTCGCAGACGGGGACAAGGAAGACCTCGCGGACTTCGGTAAAGACTGCGTTTGCGTGAGTTTCACGGGTAAGCCGATTAAGCCCAAAACCATAGGGCAGAAAAAATACGTTGACAGTATCAAAAAAAATACGATAACTTTCAGCGTCGGGCCGGCGGGGACGGGCAAAACCTACCTCGCGGTCGCGCTTGCTGTGCGGGCTTTCAAGGCAAAGGAGGTTCAGCGAATTATCCTCACCCGCCCCGCCGTTGAGGCAGGGGAGAAGCTCGGATTTTTGCCGGGCGACCTGCAAAACAAGGTAGACCCCTATCTGCGCCCGCTCTACGACGCGCTTTTTGACATGCTCGGCTCGGAGGCGTTTCAGCGCAACATGGAGCGCGGAAACATCGAGGTCGCGCCGCTTGCGTACATGCGCGGGCGCACCCTCGACGACAGTTTCATCATCCTCGACGAGGCCCAAAACACCACCCACGAGCAGATGAAAATGTTTTTGACAAGGCTCGGATTCGGGAGCAAAATGGTGATTACAGGCGATATTACGCAAATCGACCTGCCCGACACGCGCCGTTCGGGCTTGGTGGAGGCCGTGAAGGTCCTCAAGGACATCAGCGACATCGCAATCTGCCGCTTCACCGAGAAGGACGTCGTGCGGCATCGGTTGGTGCAAGATATAGTTAGGGCTTACGAAAAAGTGGATAACACTGCGGATTCAGCGAGGAAGCCTTTCGGAAGGGAGCGCAAGCGTGAGCAAGATAAGCCTAAACTTCGCCGGAGCATCCGACCAATCAACAGAAAACCTGATTGAAAAAGCCTGTAAAGCCGTTCTGCAAGCGGAAAATATCGATTACGACACCGAAGTTTCAATCCTGCTGACCGACAACGCGGAAATCCGCACGCTGAACAGGGAATTTCGCGGCAAGGACGCGCCCACGGACGTACTTTCGTTCCCAATGAACGAACTGCTCCCCGGACAGGCTCGTGAAATTTTTAACGAACTCGTCAAAAACCCCGAAAACGGCTGTGTAATTCTCGGCGACATCGTGATTAACGCGGAGTTAGCGGAGGTTCAAGCGCGTGAATTTAACCACAGCAGGGAGCGGGAGATTGCGTTTTTGGCGACACATTCGATGCTCCATCTGCTCGGCTACGACCACGAAAATGACGAGGCAGGCGAGAAAATTATGCGGCAAAAGCAGACGGAAATTCTCGACAGCATAGGCTTAGGGGTATAACAGTCTGTATAATTTTCACACAATATACAGCTTTACCAGTGAAAATACCGCAACATATAGGGGCGATGCAAAATTTCATAACATTCAAAAATAGGAACAAACATGATTAAACTTTTAAGAAGCTTCAAGTACGCGGCGGCGGGTTTTCTCTTTTGCGCGAGATATGAACGGAACATGCGAATTCACATCGCCGTGACCTTGTATGTCCTGTATTTTTCACGGTTTTACGGGTTTTCACGCGCCGAAATTATCCTGCTGATACTGACCTGTGTGAGCGTAATTACGGCGGAAATGCTCAACACTTCCATCGAGGTCATTGTGGACAGGATTTCGCCTAAGTACCACACCTTGGCGAAAATCGCCAAGGACGCGGCGGCGGGTGCGGTGCTGATTGCGGCGACGGCGGCAGTCATAATCGGGGTTCTGCTCTTTTGGGACGTCGAAATTCTCCGCGAAATCCTCGACTATTTCGCCGCGCGAATATTCGCCGCAATCGCGCTTGTAATCACGGTTATACTCACATTCATGTTCATAATTATGGGCAAGCAACGCAAGAGGCACGGTGTGAGAAAAAAATAACTCAAAGTAACATATATACACAGAAAGGGCATAGTAAACAATGACCGAAAACTGCAAAAACGTCTTCGCGGCAATCGCGGGCAGGGCGAATACAGGCAAATCTACCCTGCTGAATCGACTCGTGGGCGACAAAGTCGCGATTGTCAGCGATAAGCCGCAGACCACCCGCACGCTGATTCACGGAATCCTCACAAAAGCCGATACCCAGTACGTTTTCATCGACACGCCGGGGCTTCACAGGGCCCGAAATCGCCTCTCCGAGCACATGGTGAAGCAGGCGCGTTCGGGCGCGGCGGGCGCGGACGTAATCCTCATGACGGCCGATTGCACCAAGAAAATCTCACAGGCCGATAAGTCGCTCACAGAGGGCTTTTCGGGCGGTGGGGACGTGATTCTGCTGTTGAACAAAGTCGATTTAATCAAGGACAAGACCAAGCTTTTGCAGCTGATTGAGGAGTACGCGAAACTGCACGATTTTGCGGCGATTATCCCCATAAGCGCGAAAACCGGCGAAAACACCGACAAAATCCTACCCGCAATCGAAAAATACGCAACGGCCGCGGAAAATCACTATTTCCCCGACGATATTACCACCGACCAAGCCGAAAAAGTCTGGCTCGCCGAGATTATCAGGGAGAAACTTTTGCGCTCGATGTACGAGGAAATTCCGCACGGGATTGCGGTGGAAATCGAGAGTTTGAGCGACTCCAAGACCAATACCGGCAAGCCAATTCTCGACATTTCGGCGGTAATTATCTGCGAAAAAGCCACTCACAAAGGCATGATTATCGGCAAACAAGGCGCGAATTTGAAGAAAATCGGCACAGAAGCCCGCCTTGAAATGGAGGATTATTTCATATCTAAGGTAAACATGAAAATTTGGGTAAAAGTCAAGGAAGATTGGCGCAACAAAGAGGGTTTTATAGCCGAGTTGGGGCTTGCGGCGGAATAATTCGGAGTAGAAAATTATGCTATTGACTGTAAAAGGAATTGTCATCGGACAGCGGAATGTCGGCGAGAACAGCCGCTTTCTCGATGTTCTGACCGAAGAACTCGGCGTGATTGAAGTCACCGCACACGCCGTCAAGAAGATTAACTCCAAAAACGCCGGAAGCACCGCGCTTTTCACCTACTCGAAATTCTGCCTGAACAAGAGCAAAAACCGCTACTCAATCAACAGCGCAGAGCCGATTTACAGCTTTCACAAGCTCTCCGCCGACTTTGAAAAGTTGTCACTCGCGGCGTATTTTGCGGAATTAACGCGGTACACGTCGGCTTCCGAGCAGAAAGCGGGCGGGCTGTTGCGGTTTTTTGCAATAAGTCTGTACGAACTGGAAAAGGCGCAGGCCGCTTCGCGGCTGGTGAAATGCGTGTTTGAGCTGCGACTGGCGGTGATACTCGGGCTGGCGCCGGACTTGGTTGCCTGTGCGGATTGCGCCGCATATGAACACGCCGATTTCTACTTCCTGATTGCGGAGGGGCAGGTTTTCTGCGGCGACTGTTTCGCGGATGTAAACACCGTCAAGGCGGGCTGTTTCCTGCTCAACCCGGCGTTACTGCGCGCCCTGCGCTTCGTTATTTTTTCACAAGTCGAGAAGGTCTACAAGCTTGACTGCGCTGTTTTTGGAGCGAATGGCGAGAAGGGCGAGAAAAGTTTGCACGAGCTCGGAATTATTGGCGAGGAATATCTGCTGTATCATCTGGGGCGGAAGTTTCGGACTTTGGAGTATTACAAGAAACTTTGTAACACTTTATGAACCAAAGATTCCGCGCAATTTTTAAGCGGAGTTGCTATACCATTGACATGGTGTTTTTTTTATGCTATAATTAAGAAAACGCGATTGGAGGCTGTGATTATGCAAGCGTACGAAGGCTATTACGAAGGCGGCTATATCCACACAAAAAGCCGAAAGATTAAGATACCGCCAAAGGAAAAGATTATCATTCTTTTTAACCGAGCAGAAGAACAACGTGACGATTCAATACGCAAACGTCATGAAGCGTGGGCTGAAATAGAGCAGTTATGCAGTAATATTCAACCACGCCCGGACTTTGACGAAAAGGCAGAATTGGCAGAGTACAGGGAGGAAAAATATGGTCGTATTAATTGATACGAATGTGATTTTGGATTCTATCATGAAAAGAGAATTTTTGCGAAAGGGGTGTCTTCTATGACCGATAAAATAAACGAGGAAGCAAAAAAACTTGCGGCACGTGGCAGGGAAAAGGGTCGCGTTTTGCATTTTACCGAAGCCTTCAAAAAATATCCTACTGAGAATGAGTGCCACAAGGGGGATATAAAATTTTTCAAGTAATATTTTGAAAACAGTCAAAAACCACATAAACACCCTTGATTAAAACAATTAAAAAGAGAATAAAAAATGAAAAACGACCACAAAAAATTAGAACTCGACAAAATCCTAAGCCTGCTCTCCGAGCAGGCTTGGAGCGATGGCTGCAAAGAAAAAATCGCGAAAATAGAGCCACTTGCAGACATCGCAAAAATCCGCGAAGAGTTGCAAAAAACCGACGACGCCTTTACTCTATCAGCGAAATTCGGCACACCGCGATTCGGCAGAATCAAAGACGTCTGCGCCTCTGTAAAACGCTCCGAAGGCGGCGGCGCGCTGTCTTTGCGGGAGCTTTTGGACGTCTGCGCGGTGCTGAAAAATATCGGCGGGCTTGTAAGCTGGTATTCTCAATGTTCGGGCGTGGAAAACTCACTCGCGGGGGATTTTCAGATGCTTACTCCGAACAAAGTTTTAGCAGACAAAATCGACAATTGTATAATGTCCGACGAAGAACTCTCGGACAACGCAAGCCCTGAATTGGCGCGGATTCGCAAGGCTATAATTCGTCAAGGGCAGAACATTCGCGAACAACTTGAACGGCTCGTAAAAAACGCCGACAAGCAAAAATTTTTGCAAGAAAGCATAATCACGTTGCGGGACGGGCGGTACGTCGTGCCGGTCCGAATTGAGCACAAGTCGGAAATCAGCGGCTTGGTTCACGACACGTCGGCAAGCGGGCAAACCCTGTTCATAGAGCCTATGGCGGTGGTTGAAGCCAATAATGAAATTCGGCTTTTGCAGGGTCAAGAGCAGGTCGAAATCGAGCGGATTATCGCCGAACTCAGCGCGGAAGTCGCGGAATTTTCGGAGGCTTTGATTGTCGGGTACAACACGTTAATCAAGCTTGAAATTTACTTCGCCAAAGCCAATTTGGGCGGGAAAATGCGGGCAGTAACCCCGGAAATCGCCGAAACGCCGTGCCTGTATTTGCACAAAGCCCGACACCCGCTAATCAGCGCGGAGACTGTAGTCCCGGTGACAATTTCGCTCGGTTTTGAGTACACTTGTTTGATTGTAACAGGCCCGAACACAGGCGGAAAAACCGTGGCGATTAAGACCGCGGGCTTGCTTACATTAATGGCGCAATGCGGCCTGATGATTCCGGCGGGGGACGGCAGTAAAGTTGGATTTTTCAACGGCGTTTACGCCGATATAGGCGATGAACAGAGCATCGAGCAGAGCCTTTCGACATTTTCGTCGCACATGAACAACATCACTCGTATAATAAAAATAGCCGACAAAAATTCGTTGGTACTGCTCGACGAACTCGGCTCAGGGACCGACCCCGTTGAGGGCGCGGCTTTGGCGGTGTCAATTTTGGAGTTTCTGCGGAGTAATTCCTGTCTCGTTTTGGCGACAACCCACTATCAGGAAGTCAAGATGTTCGCGATTGAAGAAGACGGCGTTGAAAATGCAAGTTGCGAGTTTGACATAAACACGCTAAAGCCCACATACCGCTTGATTACAGGCATGCCGGGCAAGTCGAATGCTTTTGCAATTGCAAAACGGCTCGGCTTGAACGAGGAAATTATCACAGCCGCCGAAAAGCACGTGACGTCAGAGGGCAAGCGGTTCGAGAAGACCGTCGAGGCGTTGGAATCGGCGCGTGTAGAACTCGAGGCCGCCAAAGCCGAAATCGAGGAAGAACGCATAAAAGCCCTGCGTAATAGCCAAACAGCCGAGAAATTACGCGAGCAGATGGAATACGCCAAGGAAAAAGAATTGCAAATCGTACGCAACAAAGCCGCCGGAATTATCAACGAGGTGCGATTCATGGCCGATGAACTGCTTGACGAGTTGGAGCAGTTGCGTAAGCAGAAGAACAAGGAAGATTTTTCGGAGCGTGTCAAGGGCGCGCGCTCGAAACTTAACAAAACTCTTGACAAGATGTACGATGCCGCAAACCCGGTTGCAGAGCGCAAAGACGAGGTATATGTTTTGCCACGAGCCTTAAAAATCTACGACACCGTCCTCTTGGCCGATATTGACAAAAAAGGCACCTTGTTGAGCCTACCGGATAAATCCGATACTTGCTTTGTGCAGGTCGGCTTGATTAAAACCAAAACCAACAAAGACAACCTGCGGCTCGTCGAAAATACCGACAAAGGCATAAATTTCACGCCTGCTCAAAAGCCCGCAACCGCGTCCTTGAAAGGTCTGCAAAGCAACGCAACTCGCAAGACCGCCATGGAGCTTGACATTCGCGGAATGGCGGCGGACGAGGGGGTTTTGGAGGTTGACCGTTTCATAGATGCGAGCATAATGGGCGGTTTACAGCTCGTGACGATTATCCACGGCAAAGGCACGGGCATACTGCGCGATGCCGTCCATCGCTACCTAAAAAGCCATCGCCAAGTCAAAAGTTTCAGGCTCGGCGCGTACGGCGAGGGCGAAACTGGGGTAACTATCGTAGAATTAAAATAATACTTGCAAATTGATAAACTTTGTGATATAATGGAATTTGGGGGTGATTGCGTGGCGAATTCTGAATACAAGGACGAGATGAAGCGGCTGATTGACACCTACGAGTATAACATCATGAAGTACAAACTCGCAAACGACGCGCTGAACGTCGCGTTGTGGGACCTGCCGATTAAACCGGACGGCCCTGTGAACCCCGAGAATTACATGATTTTTTCGGAAGAATTTCGCTCGGCTCTCGGGTACAATTCGATTGAGGAATTTCCAGAAGTTTTGGGGAGTTGGAGCGCGCTTTTGCACCCCGACGACAAGGAAAGAACCGTCAACGCCTTCAAAGCCCACATAATCGACACTACGGGGCAGACCCCCTACGATATTGAGTACAGGCTGTTGCACAAATCCGGCGAATACAGGCACATTCACGCCCTCGGGACGACCCAGCGAGACATAAACGGCACGCCGCTCCGAGTAGCGGGCGCGATTTTGGACGTAACCGAAAAAAAGCAAACCGACCAAGCCTTGACCGACGCATTGAGCGAGTCCGAGCGTGTGATAGAAGCACTTGCGGCGCAGGATAATCTGCTCCGCGCCGTCAACAATGCGGCGTACAAATTGCTCACCACGGAAGACAACGAGACTTTCAAAGATTCGTTAGACGAGGGCATGAATATTATAGGCAAAATTTTAGATGTAGACTGCATTGAGGTCTGGCAGAACAAGACCGTGAACAGTGAGCCATATGCCTCATTGGCGCACTGTTGGTTCAGCGATATAGGGCGGGAGAAGTCGGCGAAATATATTTTGGAGTCGCCCGGTTTTGCATACAGCGCAACTCCAAAATGGCACGAACGCTTATCGTCGGGCACACTCATCGGCGGCCCGGTCCGCGACTTGTCGTCGGCAGACAGAGAGTTTCTCGAGCCGTTCAAAGTCACCTCGATTTTGTCAATCCCGATTTTCATTAACCACATTTTCTGGGGTTTCACCTGCATTGACGACTGCATAGCAGTGCGGAATTTCACCCCCGAAGAGACTGACATTCTCCGCTCGTTAAGCTATATGCTTGCCCACGCGCTCAACCGCCAAGCCTTGTCGGAAGAAATCAAAGAAGCAAATAATCAAACAAAACTACTGCTCGATTCTACCCCCTTGTGTTGCCAATTATTCGACAAAAATTTGAAGAAAATCGACTGCAACAAGGAGGCGATTCGCCTGTTCGGGTTCAAAGACAAGCGGGATTTTTTGGAGCGTTCGTCCATGCTCTACCCCAAGTATCAGCCCGATGGCGTCTTGTCTACCGAGAAAATCAACAGGTATCTTGAGGGCGCGGTCGAGGGCGGGAGCGTCTTCTTCGACTGGACCTACAAAATGCTCGACGGCTCGGATATGCCCTCCCAAGTTTCACTCGTGCGAATTGATTACGCAGACGACTTTTTCATAGCGGGGTACACCCGCGACATGCGCGAACACATCAAGCTCATGAGCGATATTGAGTACAGGGGCAAGCTGTTGTTTTCGGTGAATCAGGCGGCGGTCTACCTGCTCAATTCCGAGGTGGAAAATTTCGAGAGTGCGTTGTACGAAAGCATGAAAACTATAGCGGAGACCGTCAAGGTTCACCGCATGTATATCTGGAAAAATTTCAGCGAGAATAACGATATTTTTTGCACAAAAGTCTACGAATGGCTCGAATCCGACTCCGCCAAGCACAAAGAAACAAGCACACCGCCCGCACTTGCCTACCCGCAAGAGTGGCACGATATCCTCTCACAAGGCGAGTGCATCAACTGCATAGCAAGCGAAAGGCCGTGGAAAGAGCAGATTTTCATGGTGGAGAAGGGCATAAAATCTATCTTGGTTGTCCCGGTGATAATCAAGGAAAGTTTTTGGGGCTTTGTCGGGTTTGACGATTGCCGAAAAGAGCGGGTGTTCAACGAGGAAGAAAAGTCGATACTGTTGTCGAGCAGCATACTCTTCGCGAATTCGTGGTTGCGTAACGATTTAATTTCGAGTGTAAAAGAACACTCAAAACAGCTTGAAATCTCGGTGCAACAAGCCAAAGCCGCAAGCAACGCCAAAGGCGAATTCCTCTCCAACATGAGCCACGAAATGCGTACGCCGATGAACGCAATTGTCGGCATGACCGCTATCGGCAAAAAGACCAAAGACATCGCCGTCAAAGACAACGCCTTAGACAAAATCGGGGACGCGTCGTCGCACTTACTCGGGATTATCAACGACGTGTTGGACATGGCGAAAATCGAGGCGAACAAGTTAGAGTTAATTCCGGTCGAGTTTGATTTTGACAAGATGCTTCAACGGGTTTTGACCGTAATAAATTTCAGAGTTGAGGAAAAAAATCAGAACCTGACCGTATCATTAGACAGCAACATACCTAAGTTTATCATAGGCGACGACCAGCGGCTCTCGCAGGTAATCACGAACCTGCTCTCAAATGCCGTCAAGTTTACACCCGAACACGGCGACATAAAACTCGAAGCCTTCTACGTCTGCGGCGACGACGAGGAAGGAAAATGCGAACTGCGAATAGCAGTCACCGACACAGGCATAGGCATATCCCCCGAACAACAGGAA
>WRMK01000053.1 GCA_009777155.1 Oscillospiraceae bacterium | reverse complement strand
ATATCGGGCGGCGCAGGGTACATAGACTTGCTGATGAATTCGGCAAGCTTCTTCGACCTGATTATCCGCGCCGATGTCATGCGTAAGGCGGGCGAGAAGAACGCCGAGTTCATGAACGCTTTGATTGATGCAATGCAGGAACAAGAGCGCGAGATTGACGACTTGGAAGACATGAAGACCGAGCTCGACCAAAGCCGCCTTGTCTGTGAAGGCGAGAAAGCCGACTTGGAAGATGCCTTGCGTAAACTCGAGGAAGACATGGCCGACCTCGACGCGGAAATGGCGGCAGAACAGGCAATCTTGAGCGGATTTGTCGCGAATATTTCCGAGTTGCAAGGCGCGATAGACGGCATGTATCGGCAATATAATGCAACCAACGATGAGATTGAAGAATTAGACCGCTTAGTCACTGCGCTGATTCAGGAGATGCAGAACCTGAACCGCCCGGACTACTCCGGGGACGGCTTCAGATGGCCGCTTGATTCGCGGTTCAGAATGATTACCTGCAACTACGGCTGGGATTCGTGGCGCAACGGCATGCACCACGGAATTGACGTAGGCAATTCGGGCATAAACGGCGCGAATATCTACGCAGTCCAGTCGGGGACGGTGATTATCGCCACTTGGAGCGGCGGCTACGGCAACTATATAGTAATTGACCACGGCGGCGGCGTCTCGACCCTGTACGCCCACATGCAGACAGGCTCAATGCGGTTTTCGGCGGGCGACACGGTAGTGCAAGGCGACGTAATAGGCTTAGTAGGCAGCACAGGCTGGTCCACAGGCCCGCACCTGCACTTTGAAGTCCGCGAAAACGGCTCGGCGGTGAACCCGTGGGGTTATGTCAGTTAATAATGAATAATGAACAATGAATAATTTTGGTGTCGCTCCGCGACGGTTTTCCGATTGAAAAATTTAACACTTGTATGCCACTCTTTCGCGATTGTTAAAGTTTTAACGCGCAATGAGATGATTCACGGCTATCAAGGTCTAAAACCGTCGCGTAGCGACTCCACAATTATTCCTTATTCATTATTCACTATTAACTATAATAACGTCCGTGTAGTAATAATTCAAAATCTCCTCAGCCCTATACCCCCTCCTCGCCATGTAGTCTGCGCCGAATTGGCTTAGGCCTGCGCCGTGGCCGTGGCCCCATGTTGTTACGGTGAAGATTCCTTCGTGGTAGTCGATTTCAAACGCGACCGAGCGCAGGTTCAGCAACCGCCACATGTCGCCGCCCGAAATGTTCAGGTTCCGCGCGCTGATTGCCGAGACGTAGCCGTTTTTGTCGGCGGCGTATTCGGCGAACCACTGTGAAAAATCAAGCGGCATAATTATATCGGGGTCGTATTGGAGCAACAGGCTTCGCATATTATTGAGGGTGATTTCATTAGTGCCGGTGAAGTGCACAAATTCTTTGTCCCACGCGCTCGGAACGCTCTGCAAATACGGGAAGTCCACCCCCCAGACATAGTACGCGGTATTTGTCGCGCCCGCCGAAACGCTGTGATAGACCGCATAAATCGGGCGGTTCTCGTATAAAATTACACGCGCCGCGCCATATTCGGCGGCCTCTCTGATTTTGTCGTAGTGAATGTCGTATTCCGCGCCGAAATACTCGCGGGCCTTCTTCTCGGTAAAATAGGGCTGGCAAGTTACGCTGTTGTCGGAAAAGTCTGCGTTCCTTTGCGCGATTTCGGAGTCGAAGGTAGCGTTGTTGAGTTTCAAGCGGAGTGCGTAGGTATGCGCGGCGACGGCTTGCGCTTTCAAGGCCTCGATGTGATACCCCGGGGGGATTTGCGCGTAAAGACAGCCAATCAGGTAATCGACCGCGCCGATTGTGACCACGGTGTTGCTCTCGGTCAACAGGACGTTGAAGGTCTCGTCCGCCGAAAATTCCGAGAAGGCGTGAACCGCCGTCGGCGGCGCAAGCTTGTCCCACGCAAACGGCATCAGGAACAACAGCCCAAAGAAAACAAGTGCGATAATTACAGCGTTCTTCATTTTTTAGTACCTTGCCTTTACAAATTTTTCACAATCTTTGTTCCTAAGTATTGACTTCAAGACTTAAATGTTATATAATAGATATGCTTGTCCGATTATAATTATAACCCGTTGAATGAAAAGGCACGGGCGAACCGTGGAGACCCGCCCCTACATTGATAAATATTAACAACAACAGTAAAATTATTCCTGCATTTTGCATTGTCATTTCTGCATTATTTCTGCATTTTGCATTGTCATTTCTGCATTAAATTAAAGGAGTTCTGCGATGAAAAACAGGCCTACTTTCCTGATTATCTATCTGCTGTCGGCGGCCGCTGTGTCGTGTATAGTCCGCTATGTTCAGCTAATCGGCGATGTCATTGACTTCAACACCGGATTCTTTTACCCGCACACCGGGTTCATGCGGTATCTGCATTACATTGTATTAGGGGTGGCACTCGCGGGAATTATTGTACTGGCAATAATCGAAAAACACCGAAAGACCCGCTTTTTCACCAAGAAAATGGGCCATTTTGACGATGGCGATACAGCCATCTGCGGAATTATGCTGTTGATGACGGGGTTCGCGGTAATCTACACTGCGGTTATGAGCGGATTGGGCGGCATTGCGCCGTTACAGCTTGTCGCGGTCTTGCTCGGCGTGGCGGGTTACGGGTTTGCGGGGGTGGTTCTGCTCCGTTACAGGCGGGTTTACCCGTCCGTGGGCATGGTATTCCTGCTGTTATCGGGGTTTTACGTTCTGAGAATGATGGAATTGTTCCTTTCAAACTATATTATTTTAAGCATGTCCGAGCATCTGATTCGATTGGTTCAAATGGCTTTGTTCGCGTTGTTTTACCTGTCGGCGGGGCGGATATTTCTGCGTGCCGAGATGAAGTCAACCCGCGTGAAGGCTTGCATTTTCGGGTTCTTTACGGCGGTGGTCTCTGTGTCGGAGATTACGGCGAAGATGATTTTCTGGTTGGGTTCAATGCCGGTCAGGCGGCCGGCCGCCGAGAGCCGATTCATCGCGCCCGATATGCTGATGGCGGCGGAGACTGTCGCGCTTTTGACTATTCTAATCTGCATGACGAGGTACAAAACCAAGAAAGCCAAAACAACCGTCGGGGAGGCGGCAGTAATTGAGAGTGAGACTAATGGCGAATAGACTTATCCGCGCATTGTTAATTCTTGTCATTGTCGCGGGCTTGGGCGGGTGCGGATTCGGGACTGTCGAAGACATGCTGTCACCGCCGCGCCTTACCGACGAGCAGTCGGCGATTTACCGCGCCTTGACCGATAGCAAGGGCAGCGGCTTCAAGCTCAAGTACCCCCGAAGCGGCGAGCATCGGAGCGCGTTCGTAATCTACAGCGACGACGATAGCGCGATAGTCTTCTACGAGATTTCGGGTATCAACACCGAGCGTTCCCTCTGGATAAATTTCCTCTACAAGGACGGGCGCGGCAACTGGGAGTCGCTCCACGACCTGCCGATTACGGGCGTTGACATCGAGAGCGTCAGCTTTGTCAGTTTCGGCGAGGACGAATCGGAGCAGATTCTGCTGAGTTATATTGTCAACCAAAACGAAAAGGGCTTCATGGTGATTACGCATAATGGCAAAACCCCCGTGAAACAGCATGAACACTTGTATTCGTACATGGCGGTCGATTATTTTTTCGAGAAAGAACGCAAGGAGCTTTTGGTAATTTATAATGCGATGGCGACTTTCTACAACTTCAAAGACGGTCAGCTTGTAATCGACGCGTGGTGCGCGCTCGACCCCAATGCGGGCGAGTACGTGGACTATCTGCAAGGCGATGTTACCGAGGGCGTACCTGCGCTGTTCATCAACCACAGGAAAAGCGATAACGCCGCCCATTACGGCACGGATATACTGCATTATTCTGGGCGACGGTTAGTTAACCCCATGATTTTGAACCCCGCAAATATTGCCGCAACCCTGCGTATAACCAACGCCGTGACCGAGCTTGCGAACCCGCGTGACATCGACGGTAGCGGAATTGTGCGTTTGAGTTCGGGCGCGGGCGAGTTCCCCGGTTACGCCGACGTCCCCGCGCATGAGAAACTGCGGCCGGCGATTTGGCGCAGTTTAATCGGCGAAAACCTTGAGGAGACCTATTATTCCTACTACTCCGAGAGCTTGAATTACGTCTTTTTCCTGCCCGGCAGATGGCACAATAACGTGACTGCGAAGGTCTTTGCCGAGGATAAGGAAGTCGGGTTTTACCGGGCGGGCCAACCCATCGGCGAGATTGGCGACGAGCAGTTGCTTTTGAGTATCCGCGCCATGTTTGAAGGGGATGAAAACCCGGGCGGCGACTGGGTTCTGCTCGCGGAAAACCCGGTCGGAACCCGCTACTATATAACCATTCCCGACCCCGAGAACCCGCTCGCCTTAACCCCTGAAGAACTTGAATTGGCGTTTAGGATTTTAAGCGAAGCTTAAAATCAATGCAGAAATAATAATGCAGAATGCAGAAATAGTTAAATTACACTGCTTATTTCCGTCGGAAAACTACCTTAAAATTAAATTATTTCTGCATTTTGCATTCTGCATTCTGCATTCGGTAAAATTATGTTAAACAACGAGATTAAAACCCTCAGCGGCATCTCCGACAAGCGCGCCGCTTTGTACAAAAAACTGAGCATTATCACCGTGCGGGATTTGATTTGGCACTTCCCGCGCGGTTATCTTGATTATACTCGTACGGTCGGCATTAACGACGTGGAGATTGGCGACTATTGCGTGGTTAGGGCGACTGTCGTCCGCAAACTCGCGCCTTATTTCAGCGCGAATAAACTGAGCATATTCAAGGCAGTGTTGCGCGATGAAAGTAACAACTGCGAATTTTTATGCACGTTTTTCAATGCCGTCTACACTTTTGATAAGCTAATTCAAGGTAAAACTTACATTTTCAACGGCAAGGTCGGCGCGAACCCGAATACTTTACAGCGCGAAATCGCCTCGCCGAATTTTATCGACGAAGACGAGCCGAATAAACTTACCCCGAAATACCGCTTAACTTCAGGGTTGACGCAGGTGATGATTGCGAACAACGTGAAACTTGCCCTGCCCTTCTATGACGAACCCGAGACTTTTTCCGCTGAAATTTTAGAGGAATTTTCGCTGTTGCCGAAGAAAATTGCTGTTGAAAAAATCCATTTTCCGGCCTCTTTGGAGGAAGCCGAGGCGGCAAAAAAAAGCCTTGCCTTTGAGGAAATTTTAATCCTCAAACTCGGCATGAGCATGCTGAAATCGCGCAACCGCAAGCTTACGGGCGCGGTCATGGACAAGACTCGGCGGACCTATCAGCGCGATTTGAGCGAGTTTTACGAGCGGCTGCCGTTCACGCCGACACGGGCGCAGCGGCGGGCGGTCGAGGACTGCATAAGCGACATGCAACGCGCTATCCCGATGAACCGCCTGCTTCAGGGGGACGTCGGGAGCGGGAAGACGTTGGTCGCGGCGGCGGTCTGCTATTTTGCACACAAAAACGGCTGCCAATCGAGCATTATGGCGCCTACTGAGCTACTCGCGACACAGCATTTTCAGACACTGCGCGGGTTTTTGGAACCGTGGGGGATAAACGTGGAACTGCTGACGGGTTCACTTTCGGCGGCTGAGAAAAAGGCCGTAAAACAGCGGATAAAGAGCGGCGAAGCGCATGTAATCGCGGGTACACAGGCGTTAATTCAAAAGGGGGTGCAATTCAAGTCGCTCGGTTTTGTGGTCACGGACGAACAGCACAGATTCGGGGTAAATCAGCGCGGGACGCTGATTTCCAAGGGCGAAAACCCGCATACTTTAGTAATGTCCGCAACGCCGATTCCGCGGACTTTGGCGTTGATAATTTACGGCGATTTGGACATTTCCCTGCTTGACGAAATGCCTAAGGGGCGAATCCCGATTAAGACCTATTCGGTGGATACGAGTTACCGCGAACGGTTGTATAATTTTATCTTGAAAGAGGCCGCAAACGGCGGTCAATCCTACATTGTTTGCCCGTTAATCGGCGATGATGAGGGGTTAGATTCTCATTCAAGCGTGGAGAAAACCGCCGCCGTGAATTATTACAACGAGTTGAAAAACAGTTACTTGAAGCATATTAATGTTGGTTTATTGCACGGAAAAATGAAGCAAACTGAAAAAGACGAGGTCATGGGAAAATTCAAGAACGGCGAGATTTCCGCGCTCATTTCGACGACGGTAATCGAGGTGGGGATTGACGTCCCGCAAGCTACCGTCATGCTGATTGAGAACGCCGAGAAGTTCGGGTTGTCGCAGTTGCACCAGCTTCGCGGGAGGGTCGGGCGCGGCGAAAAGCAGTCCTACTGCGTGCTCGTGACCGATAACGACAGCGTTTACACCAAGGCGCGGGTCGAGACGATGACCCGCACCAACAACGGCTTCGAGGTCGCGAACGAGGACTTGAAACTGCGCGGCCCGGGCGACTTTTTCGGCGAAAAACAGCATGGTCTGCCCGAGCTTAAAATGGCGGACATGGCGGGTGATGTGGCTTTGGTGGAGGCGGCGCGGGCTTTAGCCGAGCGGATTCTCGAGGAAGATTCGACACTGAAAGAACCCCGTCACGAAACCTTAAAAGCGAGAATCGGCCAACTATTTTTGGGGGTCAACGAGCATGGATATAATTAGTAAGCGCGGTGTTCACATCAAACAATTTAATGAACATTTGGATGGTGTTCCTACCGCGCAAATACATGAACAATCAGGCGATGCTCCTACTCTGCAATCTCACGAACACACGGGTGGCGTTCATACCGCGCAATTTCATGAAAATTTAGCGGCTTTGAAATTCCCGCGATTCTTTGTGGCTACGGAACTTGAGGTCGGTGGTAGGGCCGCGATAAGCGGCGGTGACGCCGCTCATATTACTGCGGTGTTGCGAATGAGGACGGGCGAAAAGGCCGTCCTGTGCGGAATTGACGGCTTTGATTACCCGTCGGAAATTGTCGCGGCAAGCAAGACTTGTGTCGAATTTCATGTGTTGCAAAAACGTGAAAATACCGCCGAACCCGCGCTGTATCTGCGGCTGTTTCAATGTCTCCCGAAGGGCGATAAGCTCGATTTAATAGTCCAAAAGGCCACCGAACTCGGCGTATCTGAAATCATTCCCGTGGTCTCAAAGCGGTGTGTTTCCCGCCCGAAATCGGACAATTCGGGCAAGTCAAGCGGAAAAATTGCCCGCTTGCAAAAAATTGCAGAACAGGCCGCAAAGCAGTCAGGGCGCGGAAAAATCCCGAAAGTCCATGAATTTACAGATTTTTGCACCGCAATCACGCTTTTTAATTCGGAAAATTTGGGTATAATATTTTACGAGAACCTTGTTGAAAGTGTGAGGATTAATGAAATCCTTGCAAATCGTGGGTATTTTACAAATGCGGATATTTTTATTGGCAGTGAGGGCGGGTTTGAGCCGAGGGAAGTCGAACTCGCTGAGAAGGCGGGATTCGTCCCCGCAAGCCTCGGTAAGCTTATTCTGCGGACTGAAACTGCGCCGATTGCGGCGATTTCAATCCTCATGAATTTGACAGGTTATATATAATTTGACGAAATATCGGCTTAATTTTTGTGAAATATGCTATATTTTTCTATATACTTGAAATTTCCGGAAAAATAACGTATAATGGTAATACGTGTATTGGAAATACTGATAAAAATTTACAAAGGACGGTACTTTATTATGAGCAAAGGTGCGGCACTTCTGATTTTGGGCGGCTTGGCCGTTTTGGGCGGCGCGGTGTTCGCGGCATTGGTGATTAAGAACAAATTTTCGCGATGCCACGACATTGATTTTGATGAGTTTGACGATTTCGATGATATTATGAGCGATGAAGAATTAAAAAACTTCCTCGACGAAAAAGATGATTCGTCCGACGACGCCGAAGCAGAATAAACCGGTCTGTGAGCGAGTTTTGCAAGCAGAGCATAAACATTACGGGGAAGAAATTCCCCGTTTGTTCATATGGAGATAAAACATGAAATACCTATTTTTCGACCTTGACGGGACTTTGACCGACCCTTTTGAGGGGATTGTTAATTCGGCGCGGTATGCCTTGACCAAGCTTGGGGTTGAGCCGCCGTCTGCACAGGAACTGAAGTGGGTGATTGGGCCGCCGCTTCACGAGAGCGTCGTGAAGTTGGGGATACCGCGTGAGCGGGTGAGCGAGGCCGTTGAGGCCTTTAGGGAGTACTATGAACCAACAGGATTGTACCAAAACCAAGTTTATAGTGGCATTGATGAACTTTTACATGACTTGAAAAATCGCGGGTACACCCTTGCGCTGGCGACTTCAAAGGCTGTGAAATACGCGATGGTGGTTTTGGAGCATTTCGGCTTGGCAAGCTACTTTGACTTTGTCGGTGGCGCGGAACTGGACGGGAGCCGCTCGGATAAGGGCGAAGTGATTGAACACGTCATAAACTCGCTCGGGGTCACTGCTGACGAGCGTTCCGCTTGCCTTATGCTCGGCGATAGGGAGCATGATATTTGTGGGGCAAATAAGGCGGGCGTTAAAAGTTGTGGGGTTTTGTGGGGTTATGGGAGCGAGACTGAGTTAAGCCGTGCCGGTGCGAGTTACATAGTGCAGAGTATTGATGAATTAAGGGAATTACTTGATGTTTAAGTGTAAATTCGTTAAACGAGAGATGTTTTTGTATGTAATATTTGGATTTTTAACTACTGTGGTATCTTTTGCGGCTTATTTTGCCGCGAGATGGCTTTTCGACACGGCCTCGTCCCTGCCGGCGGCGGCTTTTTCGTGGTTTTGCGCGGTGAGTTTTGCGTATGTCGCGAATAAACTTTGGGTGTTTCGGAAAAAGCAAGATGGCGCTGTGGGGCTTTTCCGCGAGTGCTTGAAATTCTTTGCGGTGCGCGGTGTGACGCTGCTTGCGGATTTGCTGATTATGTTCTTGATGGTGGACTTGACGGGCTTCGCGAATAATCTTTACGAGTTGTTTGTTAGGGTTGTTGTTAGTTTGGTTGTGTTGATTTTGAATTATATTTTGAGTAAAAAGATTGTTTTTAAGTAGGCGCACTACACATTTTGGATGTTATTTATGAAACTGAAAATAATTGGTTTTATTTGATTTTAATTGTTTTTGCTTGTGTGTTTCATTGTTGCAGGGGCTTGGTTTATATCGGATAAAAATTCGTTATTAGTTGTTCTGTTATCTTTTTTTATGGTTTTTGTTTTCAATGTTACCGGACGATTTTGATAAACGGTAGCCTAAAAGCGGCTCTATAGGACTAAGCATGGAAATTATTTTTGGTTTTGATTGGGTTGGAGCGTTCTTTATTACATTAGTTTATCTTGTTTTGCAATTAATAATTGTTGTAATTGTCTGGTTTATTCGCTGTTTTAAGTAGAAACAGCAAGCCCGCCGTTGTTGAGACGGCGGGCTTGCTTGAAAGGCAAATTGATGTAATAAATGTGTCTTGAATAATGTTTACTAACTTTTTACAACACGCCCTGTAACCAACACAATTATCAATTAGTGAACAATTGCCCCCAATTATTGCCGTTTTTGCCGATGCCCATGAGGTTGTAATTGGGGCTGAGAATGTTCGCGCGGTGGCCGGGGGAGTCCATCCACGCGTTGACGACTGCGCGTGCGTCCCTGTAGCCCATTGCGATATTCTCGCCGCAGACGCGGTATTGCACGTCAAAATCGCGCAGAACCGTCATCCAGCTCGAGCCGTCGGGGCGGGTGTGCGAAAAATTTACGCCGGCTTCGTAGGCGCGGACCTCGGCGGCGGCGCAGAGCTTGTCGTCAAGTTTCAGCGCGGGCAGGCCGTTGTTCGCTCTTGCGTTGTTTACATGTAACAAAACTTCCTCGGCAAATGTATCATTATTTTGTGCATTTTGACTACTGTTTTGATTGCCTGAATTTGAGAAATTTTGAGCCTTGACGGTTATGTAAACTGTTTCGCATTGACCGTTGCCGGGCGGACAAATCGTAATCTCCGCGCTCCCGGTCGCCAAGGTTTTCAGGTAGATTACCGACTGCCCGCTTGGGTTCGTGCCGCGGTTTTGCGCCGTTACGACGGCGGGATTGGAGGATTTGACCGTGAGATTTCGCGCGCCGCCCATGTTGAGCCTTAGCGAGTAGGTGTAGCCGCGCTCTAACTCGAATGCGTACTTGGCGGGGGCGGTAAAGTCGCTGTTGGTGCAGTCTGAGCAGCTGTTGCAGTCGGTGCAGTTGGATTTGCAGTCGTTCGTTGTGCAGTTATTTGCGACGTTGTTATTTGGGGTAGTGCTGTTGTTTTCAGTGGACTTTGCGTTGTTTGATGTTGTGTTGGAGTTGGTTTTTGGCGCGGGGCAGTTGCCGGTTGTGCAGGCGTTCCCTGCCGGGCAATTTGCGGTTGTGCAGGTCTTCCCTGCCGTGCAGTTGTTCCCTGCCGTGCAGTTGTTCCCTGCCGTGCAGTTCGCGGTTGTGCAGTTGCTCCCGAGTGTGCAATTATTGCTGTTTTGTGTGCAATTATTGCTGTTTTGGGGGCAATCTGTGTTGCCGTTGCCAAATAATGCGCCAAGGCCGCTTGAATTGCAGCTGTTGCCGTTCCCGAACAGCGCCCCGAGTCCGTTTGCGTTGCCGACGTTGCCGACGTTTCCGAATAACGCACCCAAACCCGTGTTCCCTAAACCGCTCGAATTGCCGACGTTCCCGAAAAACATGTTCGTCAGCGGGCATGATGCCGACGCGTTAACGCCGCCAAAAGCGAACACCGAAATAATTATGCCCAATGTTAATGTTACGCTAAGTATTTTACTGAACTTTTTTGAATTATTCATCTTAGCCTCCTTAAAATAATAGAAATTTATGTCAAATTAGTTTGTTGTGTTAAGTATATGATACCAAAAATATCTGCGTTTGTCAAGGGAAATCCAGTGTTTATGCCCATGTAAATAATTACAGTGCAAGAAAATTTATGCGGTTTTCAAAAAAATTGGAAAAAATAATAAAAATTTTTGCCAAACACTTGACAAGCCCTATAAAAAGGTGTATAATATAATAGCTGTCGGTTATTCGGCGGCGGGCGCGGTTGGATTTTTGGGAGTATAGCTCAGCTGGGAGAGCATCCGCCTTACAAGCGGGAGGTCACAGGTTCGAGCCCTGTTACTCCCATTCGGCCCGCTTTTGTGCCTTAATTGAGGTCCGGTAGTTCAGTTGGTTAGAACGCCAGCCTGTCACGCTGGAGGTCGAGGGTTCGAGTCCCTTCCGGATCGGGTTTTTCCGAGAGTTTCGGCAATTTCGCGCCTCTGTAGCTCAGTCGGTAGAGCAGCGGACTGAAAATCCGCGTGTCGCTGGTTCAATTCCGGCCGGAGGCAGCCGGGTACCCCGGCGGTCAATTCCCGCCCACCCTCCCTGTCCTTGTTGCGCCGTGGTTGATTGTTGTTTGGCTGACGGGAGTAAAAGCGGTTCGCGTTTTGGCACTACCTACCCCTCCCTGCCCGATTGTGCCTTGTTTGATTGTTGTTTGGCTGACGGGAGTAAATGTGTTCGCGTTTTGGCAATGCCACCGACCCATAAGTCGGGTTGACTTTTTGAGTGTTTTGGCTGACGGGGGCAAGAGCGGTTCGCGTTTTGGTAATGCCCGCCCTGCCCTGCCCCGATTGCGCCTTGCTTGATTGTTCTTTGCAGTTTTTTCAATTTAGGTATTGACAATTCTTGAATTGTGGTATATAATTAAAAGTGCAAATGCGGATTTAGCTCACTTGGTAGAGCGCCACCTTGCCAAGGTGGAGGTAGCGAGTTCGAGCCTCGTAATCCGCTGGAAATACGCTACCATTTATGGTGGCGTATTTTTAGTGGATTGCGAGGCTCCGGCCTCAGTAATCCGCTGGAAAGACACCGCCTTTGGGTGGTGTTTTTTGGTGGGCGCGAGGCTCCGGGCTCGATAAGTCGCTGAAAATACACCACGTTTGGGTGGTGTCTTTACATAACAAAAATCGCATAACCCCGAAATAAACATCAGACTCACACGATTTTCACTATAAAATTACACCGCAAAACCTTAACCCTCACCAACCTCAACCGCCGCATCCCCACAAACCCCCGCGACCTCCACCGAAACACAACTAACCACCGAGACCTCCACCTCGTCCTCCTCGTCCTCAAGCTCGCTCTCGTATTCGTCGGGGTCTTCCTTGTGCTTCCGCAACATCCACGCCTTCAAGTGCATATCGGGGTAATGCTCGAACAGAAAATCGTCGTCTTGTTTGGGGACAATATCGCCTTTAATGATACGATTAGAAATCCTGATGCACTTCGCCAAAACATCGAACAAACAGCCCTCAGACTTAGTTTCTTCAAGCTGCCGATGCAACTCAAGCCTGTCGTAATTATTGCCGCGCGGGGTATTCTCGGTGACTTGCAACTCCGAATCGGGGGCCTTGACGGCCTTTTCATTCATAGCCGTGACGTAGTAATTAACAGCGTCGTTAATCTTCATGACGCCACCACCGCCTCTCTGTACGACCACGCTTTCATGTACATTTTGCAGTTATTTTCGTACAAAAAAGTGTTGTCTTTCGGGGGTATGTTATCGCCTTTTACGATACTGTTGGCGATTTGCAGGCATCTGCAAAAAATATCGGTCTTGTCGTTCTGTGGGTTCACAGAATCGTTAAAAAATATCAAGTTCATATCAGCATCCTTGCCTTTCTAAAATAATCTTCTTAAATTCTAAGCAGGTTCCTTCCTGCTTATTAATAATATCGTCCGAAATGCGGAAAAATTAACCTCAAAAAATAAAATATTTCTACAGCATTTGGCATATAATATTTTTTATGTACAATTATATTATAAATACAACTAAAAAGTACTTCAAGTCCATCTGCGGATTTCTGTGCGGTCTGCTGAACGGGTTGTTCGGGTCGGGCGGCGGCGTGGTTGCAGTGCCGATGCTGCGATTTATGGGGCTTGAACCCCGCAAAAGCCACGCGACTTCGGTCGCGGTGATATTCTTTCTGAGCCTGTTGTCGGTAATTGCGTACGGCATAAGGGGCAGTCTGGACGTAAAAACCGCGCTCGTCTATGTCCCGTGGGGCATAATCGGCGCGGTCTGCGGTGCTCTGCTCCTGAAAAAAGTCCCGAATACCCTGCTACGGCGCATTTTCGGGGCGGTAGTACTAATTTCGGCAGTGAGAATTTTGCTTTTATAAGACAAATCGTCCTACAAAATTAAACTATTTCTGCATTCTGCATTATTATTTCTGCATTAACCAAAAGGATTTTACTTTTATGACTATCATTAATATAATCGCCGGCTTCCTAACCGGCGTTGCGGCCTCAATGGGGCTTGGCGGGGGATTTATACTGATAATTTTCCTGACCGTATTCGCGGGGACGGCGCAAGAGCAAGCAGGCGGAATTAATCTATTGTTCTTCCTGCCGATTGCCCTGATTTCGATTATAATCCACTCCAAAAACAAGCTAATCGACTGGCGCGTAATCCCCGCAATCTGCATCGCAGGGGCGTTCGGGGTGGCGGGCGGCGCGGCTTTGCTGTACGTTATAGACGAGAGTTGGCTGAGGAAACTGTTCGCGGGGTTGTTGGTTTTTGTTGGGTTGAGGGAGATGTTTCATAGGAAGAAGGCGACGAACAATTGACAATTGACAGTTGACAATACCAATCACGAGTAAAAAACAGCCAAAGAAGCAAGTCTTGCGAAGATAAAAGCCAAAAGCCCGTCGTCCGAGCGGACTTTCGAGGCGTTTTGAATGCCTGTTTTCTGATTAATCCAGTT
>WRMK01000052.1 GCA_009777155.1 Oscillospiraceae bacterium | reverse complement strand
ATGCGGGAAGACTTTTAATGTATAACGAACCTATAAGTCGCCAAGGGGAAAGGTTCATGTCGAGGTAGTAAGAGATGATAGGTTTGTGTGGCGGGCCTGCGATGCACTGCGTTGTCGCAGACATAGACCCCCGCCCCCTGCCGACCCACCGCCCCCGGTCGTCTGCGACACCATTAAATAAACAGAAAGGAACCCAAAATCATGAACTACATATCAACAATCGCAGAATTAGACCTGAACCCCGCAACAGGCGTTGACTGGACGTCGAGGATTATTGTCGCGGGGGTGTTGTTGGCGGTGCTGATTGCTATGGGGGTTTTGTCGAAAGTCCTCAAGAACAAGAAGTCTAAGGGCGGCGCGGGTGATTCAAAAAGTGCCGACAGTGCCGACAGTGCAGAAAATGCAGACACCACGGAAGACAGCGAGTAACAGAAAGGCATAATTAAAGTGTGAAAAACATCTACATAATCGGGGAACACGAAGCGTTTCAACCCGCATTTGTGTAAGGTGGACGATGGTGAAAAAATGAACTATATTGTTACGTCTCGGCAGATGAAAACGGCGGAGGAAAACGCCAACCGCAAAGGCATAACCTTCTCCGCAATGATGGACAACGCCGGTAACGCCTGCTATAAACAGTTAGTGAAAATCGTCGGCGAGGTTCGCGATATGGCGTTCGTGGTACTGTGCGGGCGCGGGAACAACGGCGGCGACGGCATTGTCTTGGCGAGTAAGATTAAGGAGCATGGCGGGCTTGCGCTCTGCGTTTTCGTGTCGGATTTGCCGAGCAGTGCGTGTGCGCGTGAGAAGTATGCAAAGCATTGCAAAAGCGATATTCACGACTCGGAACCGCTCAATTACGCCCTGTATACCCACCGCGAAGACATTATCGAAAAAGCCCTGCTCAACTGCGACGTAATCATCGACTGCGTTTTCGGGACAGGCTTTGACGGCGAGTTGGAGCCTAAATTAGCATCACTTTTCAAGTTCGTCAATCTCAATTGCAATGTCCTCAAAATCTCGGTGGATATACCGTCGGGGGTCAATCCCGATACCGGAAAGGTCGCCGAGTCTGCCTTTATGCCCGCCGTAACTTTCATGCTCGGGGCGGCAAAAAAAGGCCTGTTCTCGCACCCCTGCTTTGATTTTTCGGGCAATTTAATTCTCCTTGACATCGGTATTCCCGACGAATGTTACACCGAATACGAAGCGGTTTTTGTCGGTGAAGAAATTCTGAAACATATTCCGGTACGCAAAAAAAGCTCCCACAAGGGGGACTTCGGCAAGTTGCTGAATATCGCGGGCAGTGAAAAATATATCGGGGCGGCATTGTTGTCGAGCAAGGCGGCGTTGAAGTGCGGGGCGGGGATTGTCACCCTTGCAAGTGTGCGGGAGGTCTGCCGCTCGATTGCGCCCGCCATACCCGAGCTGACCTACATTCCGCTTTATGCCGACGGCGACGGATTCGCCGACACCGAAGCCGCCGCAACCGTCAAGGAAAAACTGAGCGGGTTCAGCGCGGTTGCACTCGGTTGCGGTATCGGAATCGCGCCGCAAACCTGGGATTTAGTCGAAACTGTGCTGAAAAATGCCGTTTGTCCGATTATTTTAGATGCGGACGGAATATATCTGCTGAGTCTTAATATAAATGTGTTAAAGGAAAATGACAGCAGTAGTATTTCTAACGCAAATTCAGTTCGCAAATCGAAGGTAATCCTCACGCCGCACCCGTTAGAATTTAGCCGCTTGACAGGGTTGTCGGTGCATGAAATCCAGTCCGACCGTATCCGCAGGGCGCGGGAGTTCGCTACAAAGTGGGATACTGTAGTGGTGCTAAAGGGCGTAAACACCGTAATCGCCGCCCCCGACGGGCAGGTCTTCATGAACATCACGGGCAACCCCGGCCTTGCAAAAGGCGGTACAGGCGATGTTCTGACGGGCATAATCGGCTCTTTCGCGGCGCAGGGGGTAAAGCCGCTTGAGGCGGCACTGCTCGGGGTGTATTTGCACGGCTTAGTCGCCGACCGATTGGCGGAGAGCGTTGCACTGCCCGGGTTAATGCCGAGCGATATTGCAGATTTTCTGCCGTTTGTGATGAAGGAAATTGCTGTTATTTAATTAAACGACAGGAGTTTTTTTCATGAGAAAATCACGTGTAATCACCGCAATAATCCTCGCAATCTCGACTGCGCTAATCTGCGTATCTTGCAAGACCACCCTCGACCCCGACCGTCTGGACTTTGAGCGGGGGTTTGAGTTTGAGGCCCACCTTGAATATGGCGGCGCAAGTTCTACCGCGAATTTCACCCGACTTTCAACAGGCGCGTGGAGCGGCGTGCTGACCGAGCCGTACGCACTTCAAGGGGTGCAGATTAATTTCTCGCCGACCGAAATGAAGGTGTCCTACTCCGATTTCGCGGTGGAGTATAGCGGCGTAGCCTTCGTAATGCTGAACGCACTTGAAAACGCCTTCACCAAAAATTACACGACCATTACGGGCGGCAAGAGCGGTTTTGAAATTACAGGCACTACAAATGACGGCAATTATATTTTGCGCTTAGACCAGAACGGTCTGCCGACATCGCTTGAAATAGCGGGGCAGAACCTAAAGGTCGAATTTGCCAACGTCAACGCCGCGCCGTTCAAACCCGCTGCGCCGACGTCGGACTTTGTGGAGATTGCGGAGGCGTCGGACTTTGTAGACATTTCGGAATTGTCGGACTTTGAATAAAATTGCAACCGCCGTTCTCGAACGGCGGTTTCCATTTTTTGTTGGTGGTAATTCGGATTGTTTTACAAATAATATAATGATTGTAGGCGTGAACGCCTTAAAATTTGTGAAAGGTCTGCCCCCATGCCGCAATCTTGTTTGGCGTTTGTGCATGATGGGGCGGCATGGTACGGAAAATGTTTAGTGAATTACCCAAAAAAATCAAACAAGAAAAAGTCATGGAAAAACCACGACAGATGATTGCCGAAATGACCGCCCCCGCAACCGACCCGAACGGTTCGTACACGGGCGTTCCCGTCAATAGGTCGGAAAAACCGGTGCAGGATGCCGATGATTTGTAGTTGACAATTGGGTTTATATGTGTTAATATTGTAGGGGCGGCAGGGGGTAGGGGGTCTGTGTCTGCGACAACGCAGATGAATCGCACGACCCGCTTTTGCGCTTGTTGAAGCTTAACTTTCTCGTCATAAAGACTTTGTAGGTAGAAGAACCCATTATGCGGGCAGACTTTTAATGTATAGCGGATATACAAGTCGCCAAGGGGAAAGGTTCATGTCGAAGTAGCGGGAGATGATAGGTTTGTGTGGCGGGCATGCGATTCACTGCGTTGTCGCAGACACAGACCCCCTGCCCCCTGCCGCCCGTGTAAAATTATACCCACATCAAGGAGTTAACTAATGAAGGTAGACGACGCAGTTTTAGTTAAAGCACATTACGACACCGACCCGCAGAAAGAGTGGGACAGGCTTGCGGGCGGCAAGTTCGAGTTCAGAATGGCGGCGCATTATTTCAACAAATATATCAACCCCGGCGACAGCGTGTTAGACATAGGCGGCGGCACGGGGCGGTATTCTATTTGGTTGGCGCAAAAGGGCTGCGCTGTGACTATGCTGGACTTGTCCGAGCGGAGCATTGCCTTTGCCGAGCGGAAAGCCCGCGAGTATGGCGTGAGTTTGAAAACTATTGCGGGCGATGCGCGGTACATCAGCGCGAATCCGAGACTTGCAAAAAAATACGACCACATCTTGGTAATGGGGCCGCTCTATCACCTTGTGGACGAGGCGGATAGGGCAATGGTGCTGAGGGGGGCGGTCTCTCACCTTAGGAAACACGGCAAGCTTTTTGCGTCGTTCATCTCGCTCACGGGCGGCATGGTTTATACGGCGCGGGATGTCCCCGAGTTGGTTGTTTCGCCGGCGAACGAGGCGATTGTCGCCGCTTTGATGAAAGGCGAGTCGGTCGGGGGCGAGGGGTTCACACGCGCCTTTTACGTCTACCCCGACAAAATCCTGCCGTTCATGGAGCAGTTCCCCTTGAAGAAGTTGCACCTTTTCGCACAAGAAGGTATCAGCGCGCCGTTCATACATAGAATCATGGCACTGCCGCAGGATATTATCGACAAGTGGTTTGAAATCAGCTTGGCGGTCTGTGAAAAGCAGGAGTTTCTGGCGTTTTCGGAGCATTTGATGTTTGTGGGGGAGAAAAAATAGTAGGGACGACCGCCCCCGGTCGTCCGTTAATTATCGGAAACGTGGCGCGGTGTTGTGTAGGGAACGGTTCTTAACCGTTCCGCATGTTTCAGCAACCTTATAGTCGGAACGGTTCTTAACCGTTCCGCATGTTTCAGCAACCTTATAGTCGGAACAGTTCTTAACCGTTCCGCATGTTTCAGCAACCTTATAGTCGGAACAGTTCTTAACCATTCCGCATGTTTCAGCAACCTTATAGTCGGAACGGTTAAGAACCGTTCCCTACATTATAAATTATTCAGACGATTGCGAAACTCACGGACGCGCAATGCGCGCCCCTACATACGGTGATTTTATTGTTCATCTATATATTGTAGGGGCGGGCATTGCCCGCCCGTTTTTTTGGTGTAGGAGGACGCGCAGTCAATTCCCACTCTCGCAATACTCGCACGTCAGCACGCCTGCATTGTCGATAAAACTATTCGGCAGGTAATCCTCAAAATGCACTATGCACTTGGCGTTTTTGCACTTTATGCCGTCGTAAACCCTGCCTTTGAGCAGGACCGGCGGCTTCATTGTGTCGTAATTAAGCATAATCAGAATCAGCGACATTCGCACGTACATACCGTAATTGGCTTGCTTAAAATACACCGCGCGCGGGTCGCCGTCTACCTCGGGCGCAATCTCGTTCAGGCGGGGGAGCGGGTGCATTACAATCATGTCGGGCTTTGCACGTTTGAGTTTCGGCATGTCCAAGACATACCGCGAGGCTTGCCGCTCGTATTCGGCGTCACTCGCGAACCGCTCTTTCTGTATCCGCGTCATGTACAGCACGTCTAAGTCGGCGACGGCGTCGTCAATTGCAGACTTTTTGCACCAATTTTCGAGCGGCGCGGTTATGTATTCGGGCATTTGTAATTCATCGGTTGAGATGAATACAAAGCTGTTGTTTTCGTAGCAGGAGAGGGCTTTCACGAGCGAGTGTACTGTCCGACCGTTAATCAAGTCGCCGCAGATACCTACTTTAAGATTGCTCAATCTGCGCTTTTCCTTTTGCAGTGTCAGCATGTCGGTGAGGGTTTGGGTTGGGTGAAGATGCCCGCCGTCGCCCGCGTTGATAATCGGGCAGTCGGAAGTCAACGCGGCGGCCTTTACCGCGCCCTCGGTAGGGTGCCGCATGACAATTATGTCGGAATAGCTTGAGACAATTTTTGTGGTGTCCTTGAGACTTTCGCCCTTGGATATGCTCGATGCCGTCGGGTTATCGAACCCGATTATGCCGCCGCCGAGCCGTAGCATTGCACTCTGGAAACTCATCTGTGTTCGGGTGCTCGGCTCGTAAAACAAAGTCCCCATAATTTTGCCGCGGCATGAGCCTTCGTAGATATGCGGGTTGTCCATAATCCGCTCGGCAAGGGCGATGATTTCGTTCCATTGTGTGGGGGAGAAGTCGTTTAGGTCTATTAGATGTTTCTTCACAAGTTTGCTCCTTTTTTAATTTACGGGCGAACGCAGTTCGCCCCTACCACATTAATAATTATTAACTACAGGAAAATTTTTTCAGCGTAGGGGCGGGTTTTCCATGGTTCGCCCGTGGGTTTTGCAAACGGCTAAAGAATTGAAAAACGCAAAATCCGCGAACGGGCATCGGAAGCCCGACCCTACATGATTTTGCGGGAGCGCAATGCGCTCCCCTACATTTTTTCTACAACCCCGCGCACCAATTCCCTGAACAGCGGTGCGCTTTTTTCGCCTGCCTCCATTACCTCGTCGTGGGTTAATGGATTGTCGGTCATTCCGCAGGCTAAGTTGGCGATGAACGAGATTCCCGCGACTTTGAATCCTGCGTGATTCGCGGCGGTTGCCTCACACGCCGTGCTCATGCCTACCGCGTCTGCCCCGAGTATTCTGTACATCTTGATTTCGGCGGGGCTTTCAAAGGCAGGGCCTGTGGTCTGCAAGTAGACACCTTCGTGCAGTTTTATGCCGTGTTCGGCGGCGACGTTTCTTATAATTTCCGACAAGCCTTTGTTGTAGATTTCGCTCATGTCGGGGAAACGCGTGCCGAGTTGGTCTATGTTCTCGCCTATGAGCGGATTGGGTGCAAAGCTCGAAATCTGGTCGGTAATCAGCATGAAATCCCCTGCGCTGAACGCGGCGTTAATGCCGCCCGCCGCATTGGTGAGCAGCAGAATTTCCGCCCCCATTAGCCGCATTAGCCGTATCGGCAGGACTACGTCGCTCATTGCATAGCCCTCGTAAAAATGCACTCGCCCCTGCATAATTACGACCGGGGTGTCTGCAATACGCCCGAATACGAACCGCCCTTTATGCCCAAAAACAGTTGACTGCGGGAATCCGTCAATCTCGCTGTAATCAAGAGTAGCGACTGCTTGAATCTCATCGGCGAGTGCGCCCAAACCTGAGCCGAGGACGATTGCTACTCGTGGGGTGAAGTCTATTTTGGATTTAATGCTTTGGTGGCATTTGTTTAGTTTTTCGGTTACTGTCATGATTATTCCTCCTTAGGTAATCCGTCTATCGCAAGATTGGCGTTCTTGTATCGTTTGTCGGCGGTTACATCTTCGCCGAACCATTCGGGCGGTTGGAAGGCCTCGGCCGCCTCGACACTTTCAAACTCTACCTCGGCAACCGCAAGCCCGTCTAAATCCCCCGAATAAACATCGACCGCCACGTAAAAATCGTCCACATAAAACTGGTATCGCGTTTTGTAGATAGTCTTGCCGATGTGCCGCGGGAACAGCTCGTCGTACTCCTCCTTGGTGATTCTGAACTCGACCTCTTGGCGCGAAAGCCCGGTCTCGTCGAGCGGCGTTTTCATTACGAAATAATAAGTCCGTTGGTTCACGGAGCGTATGCGGATTTCGGGGCTGTGGCTTATGTAGGACTGCTCGAATTCGTATATCGCGCCGTTTGCCATTAGATTTTGCGGAAGATTGTCCAAGTCGAGCAGGAATTTCCGCTCGATTTCCGCGTTACCCGCGTTCACAACAGGCTCGGCAATCTCATGCAAAAGCTCGTCAAGACTGCTCGATGCCGCGTCTAATTCTTGCTGTAGAGCGTCCCGCTCGGCGACAACGCTGTTGTATTCGGCTTCGGTGTAGGCTAAATCGGGTTCGGCGGAAAAGCTTGTCGCCGCGTTTAACTCTTGCTGTAGCCTATCCCGCTCGGCGACTACGCTGTTGTATTCGGCCTCGGTGTAGGTCGCGCCGTTACTGCAAGCGACCGCGAGTGCGAGCAATGTTGTGAGTAGGATAATTACTGTGGGGACTTTAATTTTCATGTTCAATTACCTCGTCTTTTTAATTTTCGGGCGTTTTATAAATAAAACGCCCGAAGTAAATTATTAGTCTGAAACGTACGGAATAAGAGCGATTTGCCTTGCTCTTTTGATTGCGGTTGTAAGCTCTCTTTGGTGATAGGCGCAACAGCCCGTTACTCGCCGCGGTAAAATTTTCGAGCGTTCGGTCATGCACTTTTTGAGCTTTGCAACGTCCTTGTAATCAATGAATGTAGCCCTATCCACGCAAAATTGGCATACCTTTTTCCTTTGGCGTTTCATCGGGCGACCGCCTCGGTCGTTATTGTATTCTCTCCTATTATCGGGCATAATCTATTTGTTCCTTTCTGAATTTTTTACTTAGAACGGGTAATCGTCGTCTGCCGTCGCGTTGTCTACGAAGTCCTGCGCGCTGCCTTGTGAGAGTGCGGGCGCGGGGGTTGCAGCTGCGGTTGCTGCGGGGTTTTGCGGTTGCGACTGTTGCGGTTGCGGCTGTTGCGGCTGTTGATACCCGCCCTGTGAACGGTTTTGATAACCGCCTTGATTGTTTTGGTTGTTGTAACTTTGATAATTCTGATACCCGCCTTGGCCCGTGCCGTCGGCAGGGGGTTGCGGCTTGGGTTCGCCGGTGAAGCTGGCGTGGTCAACGATAATTTCGACTATGTCGCGTGTGATATTGTTCTTGTCAACATACTGCCGTGTTTGTAATTCACCGTCGATTAAAATCATTCTGCCCTTGAAAAAATACCTGCTGATGAACTCGGCGTTGTTGCGCCATGCGACAATGTTCAAGAAATCGGACTTTCTCTCCTCGCCCTTTACTTGATAATTACGCTCAACAGCAAGCCGAAACGACAGCACAGGCACGCCGTTCGGGGTGGTTTTAAGCTCAAGGTCATGGCATATTCTGCCCATTAAGATAACTCGGTTGTACATAGCGAAAGTCCTTTCTGTTAAACTGAATCGTCGGCAGGGGATTTGTCTTCGCCTTGCCGCAAAACAACCAACGAGCGCAACACACCGTCGGTAATGTTGATAACACGCTCAAACTCTAACGGCAGGTCGGGCTTCGAGTTAAAATTATACAGCACGTAATATCCGTCTGTTTCGTAGTTAATCGGGTAGGCAAGTCTGCGCTTGCCCCATTCGTCAACGCCGAGTAACTCCCCGTTTTCCGCAATCAAATCGGAAAACTTTTTCACGAGGGCGGGTACATTTTCCTCCTCCTTGAGTGAGAAGACCACCACCGCTTCGTATTTTTCGCCGAGTTTAGCCATTTCTCCACCTCCTTTTAGTCGTGTGGGCTACCGAAATAGCTTTTGAATTGCCTTTCATGTTTTTCCTCCTTTTAGACTTTGTCCCGTAAATTTTGCAGTTATTTGTAAGTTATTGTAGCTTTTTCAAGTATTGGCAATAATTACGCACTGCTCCTTACGAGCAAGGATAGCCGGAATATCCGGATTTGTCTCTATATTTTACCATAGAATATAGGGCTTGTCAATAGATAAAAGTAAATTTCTTGCAAATTAACCCCGTAAATTAATCCCGCAACATGAACGATATGCACGCCATGCTGTCCATGCCTGTTACCATGTAGCTCTCGGTTAGGCCTTTGATTTTGTCGCTGTGTCCGGTGTGGCGGAATAGGGAGGTGATTGCCGTGATGAGATTCTCGTCGGTAATATATCCGTCGATGTCGGCGGTCGAGCATATCAGCAATTTCAACAGCGCGTATGACTCCGCCAAAAGCAACACATGATGTTGTATGCCAATCGGGTATGAGAAGGGGAAACTTGTCCCGAAGATATAATTGACAAAGTAATTCTCGATTATGTGGCCGCGCTTCTCGAGGAACTCGCCCCAGTATTTACTCGCCGCAGTTTCAATCATGGTGCTTACTTCAAGATTGGTGACGTTCTCGGGGGCTTTGTCTAATTTCGTCGCTAAATTTTCAATGCAGGGTATAAAACTTTTGAATGAGGGCTTGCCGCTTTTTTCGAGACTTATTGCGGTATTGAAAATTTTCGCCTTGATTGTCGCTTTGACTTCCGGGTTGTCGGAGAAGGTCGATAGAATATTGTTAAACTGGCCGCCTTGGACTGCCGCCACGTACTGCTCGGCGACGGCGGGTGCAATATCGAAATTGCCGACGTCTGAGTAGTCGCGAATCTTTTTCAGCATGACGCCGATTGCGAAAATCCTGTCTGCGATTGACAATTCGCGATTTTGCATAATCACGGTGCAACACCGCCGCAACACGGGCGCATGGACGGCGAGCGGGTTTGTTTTCTTGTCGAAGCCGACTACGGGTTGTGCCGCTAAAGAGCGGCTGTGGGTGTTTTCAAGCTCGATGACTTTGTAGGTGATTTCTTGGTCGGGGAAACAGCCGACTCGGACGACTTCGGGGCAGGACATCGACAAGGTACTTTCCAAGACACCGAAGAAGTTTTTGATTTGTTTTCGCGGGTACAACAGGCAGGTCGAGCAGAGGTATTTGTAGCCGAGTTTCAGCTGAATCGCACACATGCCATTCTCTAACCACATGCACTTGCCTTGGTCGTCGAGCAGCATTTGGGCGTAGGTTTTGTCGTTGGCTTTTTCGGTTCTCACACGTTTGATTCGGCTTTTCATCTGCTCTTGAAACTCCGGGTCTTTAATCCCGCGGTATAGGTTGTAGGTGTTTTTGTCGATGAAAATTCCCCAGTCGGCTTCACAGCAATTCTCCTCGCAGGCACTGCCGATGCAGTTGAATTTTTCCCAGAAAGAGGGGACTAAGACTTGTAGTTTTTGCATGGTTTTTACTCCCTTCAAATAATGCAGAAATAATAATGCAGAATGCAGAAATGGTAATCTTTTTCGGCGACTGCGTGAAATTTTCTGTTGTTTGTAAATTTTTCATGTAATTACGCACGACCTGAGGGCGGGGTGGGGGTCTATGTCTGCGCCACCGCAGTGAATCGCATGCCCGCCACACAAACCTATCATCTCCCGCTTTCTCGATATGAGACTTATCTCCTTGGCGACTTATAGGTTCGCGATACATTAAAAGTCTACCCGCATAATGGGTTCTTCTATCTACGAAATCTTGGGGACGAGGAAGTTAAGCTTGAGCAAGTGTAAGAGCGGGTCGTGCGATTCATCTGCGGTGGCGCAGACATAGACCCCCACCCCGCTCCACACTACCAATAATTTTCTTCATCATAAAATGGCGTGTCATAATCATTGTCGTAATCGGGTTCTTCGGGTAGGAAAGTTTCGGGTATGCTTGCTGTGCCGTCGGAGCTGTAGCTTATGCTGCTGCGTGATAGGTAGTCTTGTATGCCTTGTATGATTGCATCTACTATGCCGTCTTGGTGTTGGCTGTTGGCGAGTGCCATTGCGTCTTCGAGATTGCTGACGAAGCCGAGTTCCACCAAGACCGACGGGAAATCTTGCTGTACCGTTACCCAGAAGTAGCTGTTTTTCGCGCCTCGGTTTTTGTCTTCGCGGTCGCTGTAAACATTATTTGTGAAATATCGTGCTACGTTTCGGGAAATTGAATCGGCTAAAGGCTGTGAGAATGGGGTGTAGTAGAAGACTTCGGTGCCGCGCGCCGTGCCGCCGTCCGAGACCCTGTTTGAGTGCAGTGATATGAACATATCCGCGCCGAGATTCCGCGCCTCAATCGGGCGGCGGCGGGCGTCTATATGCCTATCCTCGCTCCGTAGGCGAATCGCGTTCGCGCCGTATGCGTTCAGCATTGCTTCAAGCTTTTTTGCCACTGCCAAATTGGCATCGTACTCTATGATATGCCCGATTGCGCCGGGGTCTAACTTGCCGTTTGCACTGATGCCGTGTCCGGGGTCGATTACAATGGTCATGCCCGATAGATTATTCTTGAGTACCGGGAAGGTCAACATGAGATTCCCCTCCGAGTTGTAATGCGCGCTGTTCCCGGCGTAGACGCCTTTTGTGCGTAGTTTCAGAATTAGTCTGAATTTTGCAACGCCGTCTATAGTAACCTGCTCCCATGTGCCCGAGCTGAAAACTAAATTGGCATCGAACGGCGGTAGTTTCGTGACCGATGTGACGTTATCGAAAGTAATCTGTACATATTCGGCATCGAAACTTCTGATGTTGTACTCGGTGCCCCATGCGGTGAAGAAATTCATGCCTACAACTTCTACGTTGTAGCTGATTTTTGTATCGAGCGATATTTCAAAAAACTCTTGCCCGCTTCGGATTCCGCCCGCTAAAACTACCAAGCGATTGTCGCCTATGCCGTTGCCGTCTTGCAGGGTCACGTCGTCTTGGTTGTAGCGTTTGCCCGATTCGGTTGTGTAAAATGTACCCGAAGTGCCGCGGAAATAGTCGAGTGTACCCGCGGGCATTTGGCTGTATGCGGGGTTGAAGACCGTTCCTGTAGTCCTCGCGTCGAATACGTTTGTGTGGTTGTTTGATACTCGAACAAAGGTAACGCTCTCGTCACTTGTCCGCACTGCATCTATAGTCCCGACGACTTCGCCCGTGCCGAGCATGGTGTCGTCGTACATGATTGCACGTAACACAGGCGGCGGTTCGGGTTCGGCGTTGACGGTGACACTCGAGCCGATTCGGGACGCCGACTGCCCTAAGTAACTCGCTTGTATGTTAATCTGCCCGAGCGGCTGGGCTACGCCGATTATGCCGTCGGGAACGGTGTAACTGCCTGTGAATCTTGTGTACGCCGAGTTGACGTCCTCGTCCTCCAACGTCCCCGACTGCTCTTGCAGCTTGATTGTCTGGCCGTTGAGAGTTGCGGTTACGCTTGCACCTCGGTAGGCTTCGGCGGCAAGAGTAATGCTTGTGCCGCCGTCAACATTCAAGGTTTTTCCCTCGGCAATCGAGATGTCAATATCGCGCATTACTATTATTCGGCGTTCGATTTTGTAGGTATAAGTGCGGCCTTTGTGGCGTAACGTGAAGGTGTTTGAGCCTATGTCGAGCGGCATTTCAAAGAAGAAGTTCCCCGCGTCGTTCAGGTCAATGCGCCTGTCGTTGAAGAATACGTCGAAGTTGCGGTCGAAGCTGCCCATGAAGTCCACTGTCGGCTCGTATGTAGTGAAGCTTAGATTTTTCGGCGAGTGCATTACCAAATCCTCAAAGAGACTATCCTCGTCGATTTCCTCGGCGTAATATTTCCTCAAGGTCTCGGCTGAGTTGAGGGTATTCGCTTTGAGCGATTGATAGGAATTGAACAGACTGCCGTTGTAGGCGGTAATGTTTTCTTTGGAGACTTTTAATTGGCGCAGAATCTGGTCTTCGGGCCAGCCGTCGCCTAATTTCTCGTTGTAGTGAATGAGGTACATGGGAATGTTATTCGCTTTGCACAGTTCGCCCCACCACTCGGCCATCGGCTCAAAGCGCAGTGCCTCGCTCGTCAGTGAGCCGAAACAGCGCAGTGTCAGAAAATCGGCGTAGCCGCGTTCGATGTACTTTTTAGTGTCGGCGAACCCGTCAAAGTAGGCTTGGACACTGTCATTAGTGGGCGAACCGCCTTCCATTGACTCCGAATTTGCCCACATATCGTTAATCATAACGCCCACGGGAATTGTCGAATCGGTCAGGCGGATAATCGCGCCCGCCGTCTCGAAAAGATATTCGGTGCTGTCGAAAAGCCAGTTCTCGTAGCCGATTCCCGAGCCGCCGCGCATGTACCGCGCGAAATTATTCGTTGCGGGGTCGTTGTAGTAATTATCGAGAATTATGCCGTCACAGTGGTACTTTATGGCGAATCGGTGCGCCTCGGATGCCAAGGTGTCCATGGCGGTCTCGTAGTCGCTTTTAGGGTTAATCGCGTACCCGATATCGTATATTAAGTATACGCCGAGGTGGAAGTCCCGCGCCGCTTGCACCGCGAGTTGGGTGAAGTCTTCCTTGCCGTTGCGGTTCATGTCAAGGTCGTAGTAGAGCCTGTCTTCGACTGATGTTTTGATGATTACCGCGTTCAGCCCTATCCCCGATATGTACTCGAAAATTTCATGGAGTTGCAGTGTCACTTCGGCTTTGTTGTCGGTCTCGGAGGTGAGGAAGTCGATTTCGGGGCTGATTATGACACCGCGCATGTTGTCGGGCAGGAAATACCCGGGGGAGTGCCGCGGCGGCTCGGTGTATTCGGGTTCTGCGCCGTTTTCAAAGTCGGAAACGCTTGCGAGTTCGTCGTCTTCGGGGACGGGCGCGGCGAATGATGTCGGCATCGTGAAGATGCTGAATAGGTAGGCGGTGGTTATTAGGATTGATAGGGTTTTTGTTAGTTTTTTCATTTTTATCTTCCTTTTATAATGTTTCTGTGGATTTGCGGGCGCGCCGTGCGCGCCCCTACGTTTGTAGGTTCTCGGCGGTTGTGGGGGTGGCAGGGGGTGTGGGGGTCTATGTCTGCGCCACCGTAAAGGTCTGCACG
>WRMK01000051.1 GCA_009777155.1 Oscillospiraceae bacterium | reverse complement strand
GTGGGGGTGTTGGCGATTGCGCTCGGTTGTCGGGTCGGGAACGGGATTTCGGGCGGGGCAGGGGAGCGGTTTTCGTGGCTTGGCGGGATTGGGTTGATTGGGTTGGCGGTTTATAAGTTGCTGTGATTTTTCGATTGCGGACGCGCAATGCGCGCCCCTACGTGGCAAAATTTTACCGAGTTCTGCGAATCGCTCAATTATTCAATATTCTGTATCTGCTCCCGGATTTTTTCAAGCTCGCTCTTTAAGTCCACCACGATTTTTGTCACTCGCAAGTCCTGCGCTTTTGAGCCGATTGTGTTGATTTCGCGGTTGATTTCCTGCACCAAAAAGTCTAACTTGCGCCCGACCGCGTTCTCGCTTTCCAACATCTCGCGGAGTTGCGCGATATGGCTGAAAAGCCGCACTGTTTCTTCATCTACAGCGGTTTTCTCAGCGAAGACCGCCGCCTCGAGCAGGATTCTCTGCTCGTCAACACTCGCACCGTCCAACACCTCTTTCATCTTGTCGAAAAGGCGTTTGCGGTAATTCGCGGTCGTCTCGGGCGAAATTTGCTTGACCTGCTCGGTTTTCTGCTCAATAAACTCGATTTTGGTAAGTAAATCGGCTTTGATTCTGCCACCCTCGTTCTCGCGCATTTGTATGAATTTTTGCAGGGCTTCTGTCGCGATTCGGCTGACACCGCGCCATATTTCGTCCTCGTCGATGTCGGCTTTGAGCAGGTTAAACGCGTCGGTCATTCTGAAAATGTCGGACAAGCCGAGGCCGTCTTCAAGCGAGAAGTCGTCCTTTACGCTCCTTAGAGCCGTGACGTAATTCTCGACTACGGCAGGGTTTATGCTGATTTGTGTTTCTTTTCCGGCGACGTTGTAAATCGAGAGAAGTACCTCAACTTTGCCCCTGCCGGTCTTCTCCTGAACAAGCTGTTTGAGCTTGTCCTCGAGGTAGTTGTAAGTGCGGGGGAGCTTCGCCGAAAACTCAAAGTATCGGTGATTGACCGAGCGGATTTCCACGAGAATATCCCTGCCGTCAATGACTTCGCGGGCGCGCCCGAAGCCGGTCATACTGCGTATCATAAGTAGATTCCTTTCGTTTGTTTTCTTTATTATACCATAAAAAATTCGCTTTGTCTACCAAAAATTCCTTGACATTAGCCAAAATAAGTTATATAATTAAGAAAACACATTAGAGCGTGTTGACACTACCGCTCATTGCACAGATTTTGGCTAATTTTCCGCCATACTGCGTTAAATTTTTCCGCAATGCACAAAGCATTACGAAAAAAAGCGCATTGCGCCAGCCTTCAGTCTGACGAAAAATTCGCTCAAAATCTGCACAAATCGGATAGTGTCAACAAGCTCTAAATAAAGGAAATATTTATGTTAATCAATCAAATTCAACAAAAAATATCGGAAATTAAAAAGCAACGAAATATCTGCATTTTGGCGCACAGTTATCAAGCGCGGGAGATTATCGAGGTCGCCGATTTCACGGGGGATTCGTTTCAATTGAGCGTGGCGGCAAGTAAATCGCCGCATGAAATTGTCGTGATGTGCGGGGTTCGGTTCATGGCGGAGACGGTGAAAATCCTGTCGCCGCACAAGAAAGTCTACCTCGCGAATCCGACCGCGGGCTGCCCGATGGCGGAGCAGATGGGCGTCGAGCTAATCACGGGCGTGAAAAAGCAGTTCCCCGATTACACTGTAGTCGCGTATATTAACACGACCGCCGCGCTGAAAACTATCTGCGACGTTTGCGTCACGTCGTCATCGGCTGTGAAAATCGTCGGGAAAATTCCGAACTCGAATATAATTTTTTTGCCCGACTGTAATTTGGGCGCGTACGTCGCGTCGCAATTGCCCGAGAAGAACATTAAACTTTTGCAAGGCGGCTGTCCGATTCACGCGGTCGTGACCACCGACGATGTCGCAAAAGCCAAAGCCGCCCACCCGAACGCGCAGTTGTTAGTACACCCCGAATGTGTCCCCGCGGTGGTGCAATTAGCGGACTTTGTCGGCTCTACAACTGCGATTATGGACTATGCGACTAAGTCTGAAAACAGCGAGTTTCTAATCGGCACCGAGATGAGCATTGCGGAAAATTTGCAGTATACTTTCCCGAATAACCCGTCTAAAAAATTCTACTGCCTGTCGCAAAAACTGCTCTGCTCGAACATGAAAGTTACAACTTTAATCGACGTCCTAAACTGCGTAAATCAAGACGGCGGCGAGGAAATTCAGCTTTCGGAACAAGTTATAAATGATGCAAGAAAATGTATCGACAAAATGTTAGAATTGGGGGAATAACTGTGAAAGTAAATCGCATTAATGCGGGAGATGAAACTTTGGCAGCACTTTTGTGCGGAAAGGGATTGGTGAAAAAATGAAAGTGTACAATTTCGTGGTGGAAAATCAAGCGCATGAGGGCGTGAAACGCATCACGCAAAAAGTGGCGCGGGACTTTGAAAAAGTCGGCGGTGTGTTGCCCGCTGTAACTGCGGAAATTGCAGACGCTGATTGCAATATCATCGTTGCAACACTCGGAAAAAGTGAGTTAATTCGCGGCGTTGATACTTCGCAAATTGAGGGGAAACGTGAAGTTTATTTTGTCAAGTTTGTAAGTGAAAATACTCTTGTAATTTGCGGAAGTGACAAGCGCGGGACGATTTACGGGCTTTTTGGGTTGTCGGAGTATATCGGGGTGTCGCCGCTGCATTTTTGGGGCGATGTTGAGCCTGTGAAACGTGAGCAACTTGACATTTTGAAGGACGTCGAAACTGTGTCAAAAGAGCCGTCGGTCAAGTATCGCGGGTTCTTTATAAACGACGAGTGGCCCTGCTTTGGGCATTGGACTTTCGGCAAATTTGGCGGGTTTACTGCCGAGATGTACGACCACGTTTTTGAGTTACTTTTGCGCCTTAAAGGTAATTATTTGTGGCCGGCGATGTGGACGTCGAGTTTTCCGCTTGACGGGCCGGGTGAATTGAACGAAGAACTCGCGGATATTTACGGGGTTGTAATGGGCGCGTCGCACCACGAACCTTGTCTGCGTGCGAGTGAGGAGTGGGATTTGGTGCGTGGTGAAAACACCGATTACGGCAACGATTGGAATTATTACATAAACAAAAACGGGCTGTTGAAATACTGGGAAGACGGCTTGAAAAGAAGCGGAAAGTATGAAAAAATTATTACAATCGGCATGCGCGGCGAACGCGATAGCTCCATGCTCGGCGACAATTCGACCTTGAAAGATAATATAGATTTGCTCAAAGATATAATTAAAAATCAGCGCGAATTAATCAAAAAACATGTTAATCAAAACCTCGATGAAGTCCCGCAGTTACTGGCTTTGTACAAGGAAGTCGAGGAATATTTTTACGGCAATGAACAGGCAGAAGGCTTGAAATTTTGGGATGAACTTGACAACGTAATTTGTATGCTTTGTGAGGATAATTTCGGGTTTATGCGGACCTTGCCGACTGCCGAAGTACGCAGTCGCAAAGGCGGTTGGGGCATGTATTACCACTTCGATTATCACGGTGGGCCGGTGTCTTACGAGTGGATGCCGTCAACGGCGTTCGAGCGGACTTGGGAACAGATGAGCATGGCGCATGATTACGGCATTAAAGACGTCTGGATAGTTAACGTTGGTGACTTGAAATTTAATGAAATTTCGCTTGCATATTTCATGGAATTGGCGTATGATTTCGAGAAATGGGGGACAAATTCGCCGAATAAAATTGACGAATATATCTCACTTTGGACTGCGAAAACTTTCCCGTCTGTGGAGCTCAAAACTCGTGAAAAAATTGCCGATGTTTTGCAAAGTTACATCGGCATGAACGCACTGCGCCGCCCCGAAGCGCAGAACGCCGAAATTTTCCACCCCTGCCACTATTTAGAGGCCGACCGAATGTTAGAAATTGCGGGTAAAATTGCTGAATTAAATGATGAAATAATGCGGGAATTGCCTGATGAAAATACGAAAAACGCTTACTACAGCTTGATTTGGCTGCCCGCCGCCGCAAGTGCAAATCTAATGTTCATGAATTTGTACGCCGCGAAAAATCGCCATTATGCCGAGCAGGGTAAGAAAGTTGCTAATAAATTTGCCGAGAAAGTTACACTTTGCATTGAAAGAGACCGCGAGTTATTTGACGAGTTTGCGAGGTTCAAAAACGGCAAGTGGAAAGGCATGGAGCTTGAAGAACATATCGGGTTTACAAAGTGGAATGACGACGGTTGCAGATACCCGCTCAGGGTGCTTGTAGAGCCGTTTCACAAGCCGCGAATGCTCGTCTCACGCAAGGACAATGCTGTAATCTACAACAAGACTTACGGCCCGCCGATGACTGTAAAAGTAGACGATTTTTTGTACGCGGGAAATAGCGAAGTTGCGATTGAAATCGCCAATGACGGCACCGGTAAATTAGACTTTAATATCGAGTTTGTGCGAAATTATGAATGGCTTGAAATTAGCTCTATGGGCGGTTCCGTGGAGTTTCAAGAGGAAATATTTTTGCGTGTAATTGAAGAAAAATTGCCCCGTGAAATTCAAGTTGCGAGGTTTTTAATTAAAGACAAAGAGTCCGCAGTCGCTGTTGAGGTTAGGGCGAAAGCCGCTGATACAGCGGGTTTGCCGCCGATGACATTTGTGCAAAATAAAGGTGTAATAGTAATTAATTCTAATCATTACTGTGCAAAAAAAGACGTTGCGAATGCCGCTTTTTTGGAACTGAAAAATTACGGCAGAACCGGCACGGGCATGAAAGTTTTCCCGACTGTAATTGACTTTGACGAGGATTGCAAAAAGCCCTCGCTGACTTATCGTTTTCTACTTGAAGAATCGGCGAAGTATACAATTGAAATTTGGACGACGCCGACAAATTCTGTGCAAAACAAACGCCCTCTGCGCTTCGTTTTGAGCGCGGACGGCGATGTAAAAAACAGGCAAATTATAACCGCGGTTGCGGAGGATTTCAAGGCGGGAAGCCCCGCGGACGAGAAGTGGTGCAGGGGTGTGCTGGATAATATTCGCGCGTGTCAAGTTGAGTTGAAACTTGAAAAAGGCGTGCGGGAGATTACGGTTGAGGCGTTGGAGGCGGGGCTGATTCTTGAGCGGATTTTGGTTTATAAAAGTAATCAAAAGCCCGAAAAGTCTTACTTGGGGCCGCGGGAGAGTTGGTATAAAGAGTTGTAAAAAAGGTGAAATATTTTCACTTTCCGCCGAGTTTGCTCAATTAAAACCGCCCTTGTTTTTGTACAAGGGCGGTTTGGATTGAAAATGTAAATATTTATTTGCGGCGTTTAGCTTTGATTATTGCATAACCAAGACCGCACGCGCTAACACCGCCGAATACAATAACAACGACGGAACAAACAACATTAATTTGCCGAAAAAAAGGCATCTCCGAAAAATCTCCCGTTGAAAATTTCCAAAGAATATTTAATACCGCCAAAATAACTATGACTATTGAAATCAAAAATAATACCATGGCTTTTTTCATTATCTGCAACCTCCAAAAATATAAGTACTTATCACATTATACCACACAATTACAAAAATGTCAAGCAAAAATCCCACCCCACCGGAATAATTCCGCAAAAACTCACATAATCATAAATTAAGACAAACCATGACAGGCTTTCTGCGAGTCTGCTTAAATCTTATCATAACACAAACGAGGACTTAATTTATGAGAACAAGAAACCTAAAACTACCGCTTACATTCGCATTCTTAGCCTGTTTTGTTATAGTTGCGCTGACTGCAAATAACAGGAACGCCTCGCTTCCCGCAGGAGCGGGGACAGACGGCAGACCTATTATAGTTATCGACGCGGGGCATGGCGGAGCAGACCCCGGGTGTGTTGGGGTAGGCGGTGAGCTTGAGAAAGACATCAATCTCGCAATCGCGCTGAATCTACGCGACTTGTTGGAGTTCTCGGGCTTTGCCGTCGTGCTTACTCGCGATACAGATATTTCAATCCACGATGCAGGCATAGAGGGCCTGCGTCAACAGAAACTTTCCGACATGGAAAACCGCAAAAAAATCGTCATGGATTACCCCGACAGTATTTTTATTTCAATCCACCAAAATCAATTCACCGAGCCTCAATATTTCGGCGCGCAGATGTTTTATTCAACCGTCAACAGGGATAATTTCAGATTGGCACAAATTCTGCAAGAAAAATTCCGCGAGTTGCACCCCGAAAACGACCGCGAAACTAAGCTTATCGACGGCGAATTATACCTTTTCAAAAGCACCCCGCAACCCGCTCTATTAATCGAGTGCGGCTTCCTCTCAAACGCCGAAGACACCGCACGATTGGCTGACAGCGAGTATCAAAAAGCGGTCGCGTTCACGATTTACAGGGGGCTTATCGAGTTCATGAGCGGGCAACCGGCAAGCGGCGGCGAGGAGGTCCAGAGCGGCTATTTGCAAGAGCAAAACATTCTTTTCATGCAGTAATAAAATTTTACTTGAAATCTCAAACAAGGTGTGGTATAATTGTAATTATACCACATCTTGTAATTTATTTTAAGGAGTTACTCATGAAAAAATTCACAGCTTTTATTGCAATTTTGCTAATCCTCACCGGTTGCAACGGTGGCCTTCCTTCGGGAAATTCCGCAGATTCTTCTCCCGCTAAATTAGTGAGCGAATCCGCCGCCGCCTTTGAATACACCGACAGCCTCGAATTGGGCGGCATCATAATTGAGAAGTACATCGGCAACAATACCGCGATTATTATCCCCGCCGAAATCGACGGAAAGCCTGTTGTAGCCATGGGCAACAGCAGTTATATCGAGGACCTTCCCGATTATCACGTCTCTGTTTTTGAACACATGGAAAGTGCCGGCATAGACACGTTTTACGACAGGGACGATTGGGCAATGGAAGTCACAGAGAGCGTTTTCCAGACTTCAATGATTGCGGTCGAATTGCCCGACAGCATGAAAATTATCGGAAAAGCCGCCTTCGCCGCCAATTCGTCGCTCAAAACGGTGATTATCCCTAACAGTGTAGAATTTATTGCGGAATTTGCCTTTTACAACTGCACCTCGCTTGAATCGGTGACAATCCCCGGCAGTGTCAAAACTATCGGCGAGGGCGCGTTCAACAACTGCCGTTCACTCAACACGGTTATCATCGAAAACGGCGTTGAGCATATCGGCGAGGACGCCTTTTCGTCCAACACTGCGCTCACAGCGGTAAACCTGCCCGACAGCATAGTTTATATTGGCGCACGAGCGTTTTTCCTGTGTTCGCAACTCACAGAAATTTCAATCCCGAAAAATGTTTCATACATCGGTGCAAGCGCGTTTGAACAGTGCAAATCCATCGAAACGGTAACTATTCCGGGCGGCGTTTCCGTCATAAACAGCTTGACTTTCCGCGAATGTGAAGCACTCACTGAGGTTATTATTTCCGAGGGCGTAACCCAAATAGGCAACTCGGCATTTTACGGGTGCAAATCCCTCACAACAATCATCATTCCCGACAGTGTGGTCGAATTCGGCAACTTCGCATTTATGTCGTGTTCATCGCTATCGGACGAGACTATTGAGCGGATAAAAGAGCTTTATGAATACGATAATTTGAGCATGATATTTTCGGCGTAATTAATTAGGTTTTTGGCAGTAAATTTTAAGGAGGTATCCCCATGAAAAAACTAACATCCCTAATTATAGCAATAGCTATAATCCAATGCGCGGCAATATTTTCAGCCGCCGAAACCCCGCTCTACCCAACCCCCGAAGGCTTCAACGACAACGACTATCAAAAATTAGTATCATTCGCATTGCAGGGTGATAATTTAGAAAAGTTAGGCTGGGACTTGGCAAATCCATATACATGGGGCGAAGTTTTCGAATATGTGGATATTGGCAAAGACCATAACATCGGAGATAGTGGGTTGATTTCGTGGGAAGATAAGGACAACACCGAAAAAAGAGTTACAAGGGTTGAAGTTTCATGCGGTGCCATTCAGTATGTGCGCGATTATGATGGGGATGTAACTTTAACAGGTCATCTTGATGTATCTGATTTTACATCACTAAGAATTTTATACGCTTACGAAAATCAACTTACATCTATTGATGCTTCGGGTTGCTTCTCGCTTTATTATATTGATTGCTCCGATAACCAACTTACAGAACTTGATGTTTCAAATTCAACTGAACTTGAATATATTTATTGCTACAATAACCAACTTACAGATATATCTTACCTAAGAAATCTTAACGAACTCAGAAATATTGATGTAAGTTATAACAATATTGATTTAGATAATGATGAAGTCAGAGAGATATTAATAGATTTACAAAGTACAGTGGAAAAAAATGGGATGCGGGCACGTAGAGCATTTTTAAGATACAGCCCCCAAAACAACGACACCTCATTTACTATGCCGAAGCCCCCTGTTGATACGGGGATTGCGCCTGTGGGTGTGGTTGTGGCGGTGTTTGTTTTGTCGGTGGGTGGGGTTGTTCTTTTGAGGAATAAAAAAGGTAAATAAATTTTAGAAATTATAAAATGAGGATAAACATATGCCTAAACAAAAAATAATCTTCCTCTGCAACGACTGCGGGCATGAGCATGTTAAGTGGGCGGGGAAATGCGCGGGTTGCGGTGCTTGGAATACGCTGGTTGAATTTAAGGAGCGTGAGGAGACCAAAAACTCGCGATTAAGCAATGCGAAACTTGATATTTTTACACTGCCCGAAGTCGAAACGCGGGGCGCGGAATTGCGCCATAATACAGGCATGTCGGAACTTGACAGGGTCTTAGGCGGTGGGCTTGTAAAGGGTTCGTTGGTGCTTTTGTCGGGCGACCCGGGTATTGGAAAATCCACGCTGTTACTGCAAATTTGTGAATACTTAGGGCGGGATTTGAAAGTCCTGTACATATCGGGCGAGGAGAGCGAACGGCAGATAAAACTCCGCGCAGACCGGCTCGGTGTCAACCCGAAAAACCTTTACATAGCCGCAAGTACCGACTGCGAGGCGATTGTAAATACTGCAATCGAGAGCAAGGCCGATGTGCTGATTATCGACTCGATTCAGACTGTTACGATAAGCGGAATAAGCTCGACTGCGGGCAGTGTTACGCAGGTTCGCGAGTGCACAAATATGCTTATGCGTATGGCAAAAATTGAGGAAATTTCGGTGTTCGTAGTCGGGCATGTGAACAAGGACGGCGGCATTGCGGGGCCGAAAGTGCTTGAACATATTGTCGATGCGGTGTTGTACTTCGAGGGGGATAAACAGCTCTCTTATCGGATTTTGCGCGCGGCAAAAAACCGCTTCGGCTCGACAAATGAAATCGGCGTTTTTGAAATGCGCGACCACGGTTTAGCGGAAGTCCCGAACCCGTCGGCAATGCTGCTTTCAGGGCGGCCGGGCGGTGTCGGCGGCATTTCAATTCTTTGCACAATGGAGGGTTCGCGCCCGATTTTGGCGGAGGTGCAAGCCCTTGTGAGCAAGAGCGGATTCGGGCAGCCGCGCCGCGTGTCAAACGGCTTTGATTATAATCGGCTTTGTCTAATTCTCGCAGTCTTAGAAAAACGCACAGGCCTGCTTTTCGGGACTTATGATGTATACATAAACATAATAGGCGGCTTGAAAATCGAAGAACGTGCGGCGGATTTGGCGATTGCACTCGCGCTCTACTCGGGTCTAACAGACATAGTCGTGCCGGAAGATTTAGCGGTGTTCGGCGAAATCGGACTCGGCGGCGAAATCCGCAACATCAGCAACATTCGCGAACGTGTGCGAGAGTGTGCAAGAATGGGCTTCAACCGCGTCATCGTCCCCAAAGCCGCCCTGAAAAACTTAGACAAGCGCGAAGACTACGGCATAAGCATAACAGGCGCGGCGAATTTGAAGCAGATGTTTAGTGCGATAATATAGAGCATGTTGACACTATCCGATTTGCACATATTTTGACTAATTTTCCGCCATACTGCGTTAAAATTTTCCGCAATGCACAAAGCATTACGAAAAATTTTGCCTTGTCTGACGAAAAATTCGCTCAAAATCTGCACAAATCGGATAGTGTCAACAAGCTCTTGAAATAATTTAGACAAATTCGGGTATAATAACCAAAACCGAAAGGACTTAAAATTATGCCCAATTACAAAAAGAATAAAAACAAAACCAACAAGCAAGAAAAACTCAACGACTTCGTCAACGTCAAAGCCCCCAAAGACAATATGAACCAAAACATCAACAATTTAATAGAAAAGCAAATCCCGACGGGGACTAACGCTAAGAATCAGTTCAAATAAGCAAAAACCCGCCGACTGTCAAAGTCGGCGGGTTTTCCACCCCTACCTAAAATCACTCACAATCAACTTCTCACTCTCCGGCGTAGAATAAACCCACCTATCAATATGCCCGGTCTCGATAAAATAATCGTAGGTGTGATTGATACAGCTGTAGTCGCAAATATCGACGATTACGAGCTTTATCTTCATCTTTTCGGGGATAATCGCCTTTATGTAGACACTCGCCTGCTGATTTACCCGCACGTTGTCACGCAACTCCGCCAAACCCGCCAAGTTAGGCGATAATTCAACGAAAATCCCGTAGTTTTCAACCGAGCGAATAATTCCCGCAACCGTCTCACCGACTGCGAAATTCGCGGCGTTTTCCGCCCATGTGCCGAGCAACTCCTTGTGCGAGAGGGTGATTTTATTTTCCTCAATTGATTTCACCACAGAAAAAACTTTCTGCCCGATAAAAAATCTGTCGGCGGGGTGGGAGATACGCGAGACCGAGATTGCATCAATCGGTATCAGCGACGGAATCCCGCAACCAATATCGACAAACGCGCCGAATTGCTCCAAATGCGTCACCTTAACCCCGATAACGTCGCCAACCGTCAAATCGGTAACAAAGTTCTGCATACACTCGGCTTGCGCGGCTTTGCGCGAAAGCAAGGCGGTGTCCCGCCCGAAGCTGTCCTTCGTGAAGCCGGTGACTTTGAAACAGACAGGCTTGTTGACCCGCGAAATCAGCGCAATATCGCGAGTTAGCCCCTCCTCAATCCCGAGCGCGCCCTCAGAACGCGGAATCATGCCCTTCATGAACCCGAAATCTATGATTAAATTATGGCGGCTGTCGCAAACAATGCAAGGCGCCTCAACAGTGCGGCCGCTCGCCATGCAGTCCTCTAAAGCCTTCTTGGAGCCGCTCCAAAGCTTGTTGTCCTCCCTGCAAAAGAGTTCGCCCTCCGGTAAATATTCTGCCATTGCCTTATTCCTTTCTTTTCACAATTATCATGTTCGCAATTACACTCTTGTAATACTTATGAGGACATGACTACTATTATGTATTTGCATTTGACAAAATTTCAAAGTTGTGGTAAAATAGTAGTAGGTATTTATACAGGAGGTACTTATTATGTTAAAAAAAGCCTTTACAATCGCGTTTTCGGCGATAATGGCGGTTGCTTTACTCGCCATACCCGCGAACGCCGCGACCTTTTCCACCACCGATGCCTTAAATATTTTGCGGTACGTGGCGGGCACGGGGCAACTTTCGGCGCAGGAACTGACAAATTACGACTTAAACGGCGACGGCGCGGTGACTTCCGCCGATGCCTTGTTGGTATTGCGGGCAGTCGCGGATTCAAGCGGGGCAGTCCCGGTCACCACACCACAAGATATTCCCGATAGCACCACCGCAATTACCGCCGCCGAGGAAGTGTTAAAATATGTCAATGAGGCGAGGGCAGGGGAGGGGCTTGCGGCGTTGAAGCTTGATGAGACCATGTGTCTGGCGGCGCAACTCCGTGCAGAAGAAATAAGCCGTGTCTACTCCCACGACCGCCCCGACGGTTCAAGCGTCTTCACGGTTTTCAAGGAATTCGGCATTACATATCGGACTGCCGCCGAAAACATAGCCTACGGCGACGGAATGTTTCAAGAGGCAAGGTCGGTAGTGGACAGCTGGTTGGCTTCACCCGGTCACCGCGCTAACATACTAAACCCCGACATGACCACATTAGGCGTGGGTGTCTACGCAATCGGGCGGGAAATTTACTGGGTGCAGTTGTTTACAGGGTGAGGAAATAAAGTAGGCGTTACCTAACACGCGGACGCGCAGTGCGCGCCCCTACAATTGGTGCAATAATAATAGAAAGAGGAAACATTATGGCTAAGAGACGTATCGCGGTATTATTTGGGGGGGCGTCGCAGGATTATGCGGCCTCGCTTCAATCGGCGTATTCGGTGCTTTGCGCCTTATCAAAAGACAAGTACGACGTGATTCCGATTGGGATTACGCGGGCAGGGCGTTGGCTGTTTTTCCCCGGTGATTACAACGAGATTCCAAACGGCACATGGGAGCAGAACTCCGACTGCTGTTCGGCGGTAATCAGCCCCGACCCGCACCACGGCGGCATTATCAAGGTATTGGACGACGGCGGGTTTGCACATCAACGCATTGACGCGGTCTTCCCGGTACTGCACGGAAATTACGGCGGGTGCGGACGAATACAGGCGTTGTGCCGCCTTGCGGGTGTTCCCGTAATCGGGAGCGGCTTTGAAGCCGCAAACGCCTGCAACGACCTCATGCTGACCTACCTACTGCTCGAGCGTGCGGGCGTGAAAGTCCCGAAATACTATTATATAGAACGCTCCGAGCTCGACAGCATGGACAAACACCTGCCGGTAATCGAATCCGAGCTGAAATACCCGCTGTTCGTCAAGGCATCAAGTTGCAGCGAGTCAATCGGCGCGAACGTCGCCGCCGACAGGGACGAACTGCTCAAAGCCATCAAACTCGCGGCAACCCATCACCACAAGGTACTAATCCGCGAATGTTTCCAAGGCAGAGAAATCGAATGTGCCGTGACGGGCGGCGCGTATTCGACAACCGTTTCGGTAGTCGGCGAAATTAAACCCACAGGCCGCAAGGAAAAATCCGCGATTCTTGAAAGGTCGGAATTAGTCACTGCAAAGTTAAAGAAATCCCTGTTGACTGAAATTACCGAGACCGCAAAAAAGGCGTTCACCGCGCTCGGTTGCAGAGGTTACGCAAGGTTCAGCTTTATCTTAACAAGCGACGAGCTGTACTTAAAGAAGGCGGTAGCCTCGCCCGGCCTAACCGAAGTCAGCGTTTTCCCGTCGTTAATGAAAGAAAGCGGAATAGGTTACGCGGAGTTGTTGGATAATATATTAAGCAGTGAATAATGAATAATGAACAAGGAATAATTGATGAGCCGCTACGCGGCGGTTTTCCGACTGAATAATTTAACTCTCGTGTGAAATTCTCTCACGACCTTGAAAATCCATACTCACAATTAGTTTTTTCACGCCTATTAAAGTCTAAAACCGTCGCGTCGCTTTAGCGACAAGTGACTACCGCAATTATTCCTTGTTCCTTATTCACTATTAATTAGACTTATTCACTATTAATTAGAAAGGATTAAAAACATGTACAGAGACGTTTACATTGATATTCGCAGTACGCAATTTGCCGATGACGAGCAGGATACTACCGAGCTTTTCACTTGCGGACGGCTTAAACGCGGGCGCGGCAAGGACAAGAACAAGTACAAGATTATCTACGAGGAAACCGAGGCGACAGGCTATGAAGGCACTGTAACGCTTGATGTTTCGGGCGAAGATATGGTTATGATGAAGCGGACGGGCGATGTCTTGAGCAACCTCGTAATCGAGCGCGGCAAAAAGCACCACTGCCATTACGGCACCCCCTACGGCGACTTCATGGTCGGCGTGACCGCCGACGAAATCCACGCCGAACTCGGCGACAACGGCGGGAACATCTACCTCAAATACACCTTAGACGTAAATTCAAGCTACATGTCGGAGACTGAAATGTTCATAAATGTGAAGGAAAGGAACATCTGAAATGAGCAACATGATTGAATATGCAAAAGAGCAGGTCAGGCAAGCAGTACTTTCTGCAATGGGGAAACTCGCGGTCGAGAATCCGCCCGCCTTTATAGTTGAGATACCCGCCGACCCCGCGAACGGCGACTTCTCCTGCAATGCCGCGATGGTCTGCGCTAAAGCGTTGAAGAAAAACCCGCGTGAAATTGCCGCCGCGATTATAGAGAATATAGATTCACAGGGCATTTTTGAAAGGGTTGAAACGGCCGGTCCCGGGTTCATTAATTTTTATCTCGCCGCAAATTGGTATTCGCAGGCGGTGAGCGGGATAATCGCGGCGGGCGCGGATTTCGGCAAGAGCGACTTCGGCGCGGGGAAGAGAGTGCTAATCGAATTTTTCTCCGCCAACCCCACAGGACCGCTGCAC
>WRMK01000050.1 GCA_009777155.1 Oscillospiraceae bacterium | reverse complement strand
CCCGCCCCGAAAAGGACGCCCCCGACCGTGAAATTTTGGCGCGGTTGTCGGCGGCTTGCAAGGTCTACGACATGGACGGCGCGGACACCGCAATGGAGGAAATTGAGGCCTATAAGTATACTGCCGACGACGGCTTAGTCGAGTGGTTACGGCAGAAAGTTGACGTCGTTGATTACCCGGCGATTGTGCAGAAACTTGAAACAAATTAGAGGGTTTCATGGACTTAAAGGGGAGCAGAGGGGGGTAGTAGGGGTCTATGTCTGCGCCGCCGCACGAACCCGCACGACCCGCTCTTACACTTGCTCAAGCTTAACTCTCTCGTCCCTAAGATTTTGTAGATAGAAGAACCCTTTACGAGTACAGACTTTCAACGTATAGCGACCCTGTAAGTCGCCAAGGAGATAAGTCTCATATCGAGGAAGTGGGTTTTGAACGGTTTGTGTGGCGGGCGTGCGTTTCATGCGGCGGCGCAGACATAGACCCCTACTACCCCCCTCTGCCCCGACTGCCCACCTCACACCGGCAAAAATTTTGCTGTATGTAGTGAGTTTTGCAATCACCTAACAATTAAATTAAAATAGGAGGAACGAAACAATGGAACCGATGGAACAGGAAGTTGTGCAAGAACAAAAAAACTTGAGAAAAATTATTATGGTTGACGACGTGGGGTTTTTGTTGTTGTCGGCGAAAGAAAGGTTGAAAGACGTCTATGAAATCTTCCCGGCGACGTCGGCCAAGGCCTTGTTTCAAATCCTCGAAACAGTCGCCCCCGACTGCATTTTGTTGGACATAAACATGCCTGATATTGACGGGTTTGAAACTATAAAAAACCTCAAAGCCGACCCGCGATATCGCGAGATTCCGGTGATGTTTTTGTCGAGCAAAAACGATAGGGATACCATTGTGAGGGCGCGGAAATCCGGCGCGGTTGACTTTATACCTAAGCCGTTCACCGATGCGGAATTAATCGAGAGTATCGAGCATTTTTTCCACCCCGAAAAGCGGGTCGAGAGCAAGCCGATAATACTTGCGGTTGACGATAACCCGAGTATTCTAAAGGCGATAAACAGCGTGTTGAACCACAAATACACCGTGCGGACTCTCGCGAACCCCCAAAGTTTAGAAGAAATTCTAAAGTTCATAACGCCCGATTTATTTTTGCTCGACTGCCAAATGCCCGACATACACGGGTTTGATTTGGTGCCGCTCATTCGCAAATACCCCGAAAATGCCGACGTGCCGATTATATTTTTAACGTCGGACAGCTCGACCGAAAACATATCGGCGGCGATAGGTCACGGTGCAAGCGACTACATTCTAAAGCCGCTCAACGCCGATGTTTTGCACGAGCGGATTGCGTTCCACCTGAGAGGTTTTGTCATGAAACGGCGCATACGAGAAGCGGAAGAAAATTAAATTTTTATAAAGGAGATTACTCATGAAAAAAGTTGTATTTGTCGTGGACGACAACGATTTTAACCTTACGTTTGCCGCTTCGGTTTTGGAGCAGGAATACACGGTGCTTACTATGCCGTCTGCCGAAAAAATGTTTTCCTTGCTTGAAAAAAAGCGGCCCGACTTAATCTTGCTCGACGTGCAAATGCCCGATATGACGGGCTTTGAAGCGATGGAAATTCTCAAAGGCAGTGAAAAATTTGCGGACATTCCCGTGATATTTTTGACCGCCTTGACCGACGCCGATAACGAGGCGCGCGGGATTGAGCTCGGCGCGGTGGACTTTATCATGAAGCCTTTTTCGGAGCCGGTGTTGCTGCAACGGATAAAAAATCACCTCAACATTGACCGACTAATCAAAGAGCGCACCGAACAGCTTGTCCAACTCAAAAACGGCATAGTTTTCATCTTGGCAGACTTGGTTGAAAGCCGCGACCAAAGCACCGGCGGCCACGTTGACCGTACCGCTGTTTACATGGAAGTTTTGATTAACGCAATGCTTGAACAAGGGGTTTATGCCGATGAAATCGGGACATGGGACATTGAGTCTGCGGTATCGTCGTCGCGCCTGCACGACATCGGGAAAATTACCATTAGCGATACCATTTTGAACAAGGCGGGCAAGCTTACCGACGAGGAGTTTGAAATTATGAAGACCCACTCTGCGGAAGGCGGCTTGATTATCGACAGGGCGATTGAGCGGACCGGGGACGCCGAGTTTTTGCACAGTGCGAAGCTTTTTGCGGTGTTCCACCATGAAAAGTGGAACGGCGCGGGCTATCCGATGGGCTTGGAGGGGGACGAGATACCGCTGCACGGGCGCATTATGGCGGTGATTGACGTTTATGATGCACTGGTGTCCGAGCGGCCGTATAAAAAGCCGTTCACTCATGAGAAGGCGATTGAGATTATCACCGAGGACGCGGGAACTCACTTCGACCCGCTGATTGCCGATGTTTTTGCTAAGATTAGCGAGCGGATTAAAAGTGCGGGTGAGAATTATAAAAATGCGGAGGAATTTTAATATGGCTTTTAGGGATATTACGGCTGCCGAGTGGACGGCGCAGATTCGCGTGGGTTGGATTATCGGGAATACTTTCGATGCCTACGGCAATGCTACCGGAAGCAACTGGGCGGACGGCGGGACTTACGCCGACATGAGTGTCACCGAAATGGAAACAAAATGGGGCAACCCGATTACCTTGCGTGAGAATTTTGATGCGGTGAAAAACGCGGGCTTCAACGCCGTGCGTATACCGGTGACTTGGGGGAAGGCTTGCGACGAGGACGACAATATCCGTGCCGATTGGATGGCGCGGGTCAAGGAAGTCGTGGATTTTGCAGTCGCGAATGACCTCTACATAATCCTCAATTCGCACCATGACGACCACGTTTTCTTCCACTTCTACGACAAGGATATGGAGCGGACGTCGCGCAAATTCGTGCGGATTTGGGAGCAGATTGCCGAGACTTTTAAGGATTATGACGAGAAGTTAATCTTCGAGCCGCTGAATGAACCGGGCGACGTGAACAGTGAGCTGATGTGGCAGGGCGGTACGCCTGAGATACGCGAAAATATTAATGTTTTGAACCAACTTTTTGTTGATACGGTGAGAAAAAGCGGTGGCAATAACGCCCGCCGAGTGCTGATGATTGCGTGTCAGGCGGCGCATATTTATGCCTATGACTTGTCGATTATCGCCGATTTGAGAATACCCAAAGACACCGTCCCCGACAAGATTATCGTGACGGTTCACGAGTATTGCCCGCACTCGTTCGCGAATGCGGCGGGCGCGGATACCGCGACGACTTGGAGCGAGGATAATCCCGACGACACACAGCCGATTTATCAGAATATCGACACCGCTTACGACCTCTTTGTCAGCAAAGGCATGCCGCTGATTTTGGGCGAGATGGGCGCGATTAATAAGGATAATCTTGAGGCACGGGCGCGGTACGCGGAGTTTTACGTGCGGTACGCCAAGAGCAAGGGCATGCCGTGCTTTTGGTGGGACAACGGCGGCTTGGAGCCGTCCCGCGAGATGGCGGACGGGAATTGGAACTCGCCTTTCGGGCTGCTGAATAGGGAGACGAGCGAGTTTGTGTTTTTGGAGATTGTTGAGGGGTTGATGCGGGGGACGGCTTAAAATGCAGGAATGATAATGCAGAATGTGGGAATGGTTATGCTTGACACTCGTGTGAAATTGTGATATGATTTGGGTGGATGTTGTTTTGGGGGTTGTGTGGATGGGGCGTGGAAATCCACGTAGGGGCGTGCGGAGCGCGCATGCCTTGCACCCCGCAACCCTGCAAACCCACCGCACCGCGCAATCCCACCGCAAACCCGCAATTTCCCCGCAAACCCGCAATCCCCCGCGCCCCGCAATTTCCCACAACGTAGGGGCGCGCGGAGCGCGCACGTCATGCAAATCTCCACAACGTAGGGGCGCGCGGAGCGCGCACGTCCTGCACCCCGCAACCCTGCAAACCCACCGCACAGCGCAATCCCACCGCAAACCCGCAATCTCCCATAATGTAGGGGCGAACTGCGTTCGCCTGCATAATCCCACCGCGCCGTAAACCCCAAACGTAGGGACGACCGCCCCGGTCGTCCGCCAAATACAACAAACCCTCGTAGGGGCGCGCATTGTGCGCCCGCCTTGCACTCCGCAGACCCCCACGCACCCCGCAATTCCACACAACGTAGGGGCGAACTGCGTTCGCCCGCATAATCCCACCGCGCCGTAAATCCCAAACGTAGGGACGACCGCCCCGGTCGTCCGCCAAATACAGCAAACCCTCGTAGGGGCACGCATTGCGCGCCCGCCCTGCAACCCCCGCAAACTCGCACCCCGCAACCCCACCGCGCCCCGCAATCCCGCAATTTCCCCACAACGTAGGGGCGAACTCCGTTCGCATGCAATCCCACCGCACCTTGAAATCCCACCGCACCCCGCAATCCTCACACCCCGCCCCCCCGCACCACACAAACCTCGCAACCCCACAATCTCCCATAATGTAGGGGCGAACTCCGTTCGCCCGCATAATTCCACCGTGCCGTAAAACCCAAACGTAGCGACAACCCCCCCAAAACACAGCAAAAAAACACAGAAAGTACAAACACACATGAACATACACAAAATCACCCCCCATACCGGCGACATCGCCCCCAACGCCGCCACCCTCGCCGCCCTCGCCCGCGAAATTTGGCAGGAGCATTACACCCCGATAATCGGCGCAGAGCAGGTTGAATACATGCTCGAAAAGTTTCAGTCGGCCGAAAAAATCGCCGCCGATATTACCGCCGAGACCTGCATTTATTTCACTGCCGAAAACGCCGAAACAGGCGCACTTGTCGGTTATAGCGCGGTAGAACCCCGCGCCGATTGCCTGTTTTTGAGCAAGTTATACATACACAGCGACTCCCGTGGCAAAGGCATCGCACATAAATTCTTGGCAGAAATCGTAGCCATCGCGAAAGCGCAGGGGCAAAGCAGAATTCGCCTAACCGTCAACAAACACAACGCAGGCGCAATCGCCGCTTATCAAAAGATGCGCTTCAAGATAATCGATTCGGTGAAAAACGACATAGGCGGCGGGTTTTTCATGGACGATTACGTGATGGAGCGGGAAATTGAAAATATTGGCTGATTGCAAAACCTATTGTTTTGCGGACGGGCAATGCCCGCCCCTACAATATATATATAGATGAAAATCAAAACTAAACCGCCGCATGTAGGGGCGCGCATTGCGCGTCCGTGAGTTTTGCAATGGGCGTTTTTGGGGGACAACACCGAACGCAAAGGGCCGCACATTGCGCGTCCGTGAGTTTCGCAATGGGCGTTTTTGGGGGACAACACCGAACGCAAAGGACGCACATTGCGCGTCCGTGAGCTTCGCAATGGGCGTTTTTGGGGGACAACACCGAACGCAAAGGCCGCGCATTGCGCGTCCGTGAGCTTCGCAATCGTCTATAAAAATATTTAAGGGCCGCACATTGCCCGTCCGTGAGTTTCGCAATCGTCTATAAAAATATTTAAGGGAGGCGTGTCCCGGACCGCGATTTACACTTAAATCTATGCGGGCATGGGCGGCGCGGTTAGACCTCCTCGGAAATTAACGCACGGCGGCTTTACGCACAGATTTTCCGCCATAATGCGTTAAAAATTTCCGCAATGCACAAAGCATTACGAAAATTTTTGTCTATTCTGACGAAAAATCTGCACGCAAATCCACTCGTGGTTAATTTTCGAGGAGGTCTATAAAAATATGAAACAAAAATCATTCCCAAAACTAACCCTAATCGCAATCGGTCACGCCGCAATCGGCAACCTGTTATCGCTGATTGTGACAATATCGCTCGTCGGGCTTGCGGGGATTTTCGGCACGACATTCCTGTATATTTTGGCGGCAATCTGCTCAATCGCGCTCTTTTTTATGTTCACTTACAGCGGCGCGTACAAGGACGGCGAACGCGAACGGAAACTGCTCGCCCGCAAGGTCATCGCCGCGCCCGCCCCGAACAAGTGGCTCGTCATCGGCGGCATAGTCGCGGTGCTGTTTTCGGTCCCGTCAATCCTGCTGATTTTCATGCCCGAGCCGCCGTTTTTGTACCTGTTCAGGCTGGTGTTGTCGCCGTCGGTGATGGCGTTGTCGCTGCTGTTCAGGTTGGAGAGCAGCCCCGGGTGGGCGCCGTTCGTCTACATGGGGCTCTACGCGCTCACCCCGATAGCCTGCCGAATGGGTTACAACGCGGGTTTCTACGACAAGGTGAGCCTTGAAAGTATCATTTATAAAAAGAAATAACGTAAATGTTATGCCTTGCATATAATATAAAAATTATATGCGAGGTTTTTATATGGAGAATTACTTCAACCCCTGCCGTATCGCCGATTACGGCCCGCAACCTTTTGCGGTTGACATCGACAAAGCCACCAAGGCCAATCGCAATTACCGCGCGGCTTTGTGGACGGGCAAGCACCTGCAAACGACCCTGATGTGCATACCGCCATGCGGCGACATCGGCTTGGAAATTCACAGCGATACAGACCAGTTTCTGCGGGTGGAAAGCGGGCAGGGAATGGCGGTCATGGGGTGTGAAAAAAATCATCTCGACCACCAATTCGCAATCGCGGACGGTTACGCGGTGTTCGTACCCGCCGGCACGTGGCACAACCTCATAAACACCGGCAACTGCCCGCTGAAACTATACAGCATCTACGCGCCACCCCACCACCCGCACAACACTGTACATACAACCAAGGCAATCGCAGACGCCGAGGGCGATTGAAGCCTTTGAGTAACTTGAGCAACTTCCAAATCGAGCGACTGTGCAACATAACATATTTAGACGTTTTAATCAGCGAACAAACTAAAAACAACTTGAACCACATAATGCGGTACATGTTGGACGGAGGTTTTGACGAGGTCGAGAGCCTGCCCGTCCTGATGAGCCGCCCCGAGTGGGAGCAAGTCGCCCGCAGTATCACGGAAGACCCGATTTTGAGCGGGTTTTTCGTTGTGAAATACGAGAACGACGAGAAGAACGGGAGCCGCGTGTTCTGCTTTGCGGACGGTAATCCACACGATTCTCACAAGGCTCACGGCGAAATCTACGTGGTTTTCCGCGGAACTTGCGGCGACGTCGAGTGGTACGACAACGCCCGCGGTATGTTCGTGGCGGAAACGCGGGCGCAGACTGCGGCGTTGAGCTTTGTGAGAGAAGTCCGCGAAGAATTTCCCACCGCTGAAATTTGCGTAGCGGGCCACTCAAAAGGCGGCAACAAAGCGCAATACTGCGCCATCGTGGGCGGCGAAATTGTAAAAAAATGCCTCTCAATTGACGGACAGGGATTTTCCCACTTGTTTTTTGAGAAATATGGTGGTATAATAGAAGAAGCGGGCGAAATTGCCGCAATTTCAGAACGCCGCGACTTCGTCAACTGCTTAGGGTTCTACCTGAAAACCCCCGAATATTACGCGGGCGGGCGGGGCGACACCTGCGAGAAATTCCCATTCGGACAGCCTTTGCCGTACTTCCACTGCCCCGATGCACTGCGCCTGAAAGACGGCGACTTCGGCGACCGCGCACTTGTTTCGTATATCTCAAAGGCACTCAACAGCTTTGTAATTTATTTTCTCACCGCAAAAAAATATTCGGGCAAGGCCGAGAAAATCGCATACGGCTTGGTCTCGCTGATGACCGCTGACCGCCACGGCAAGCAAGCGGTTGAGGCGATTGCGGAGGCGGCGTTGATTTTCTTTGAACTCGCGGCAAAGGACGAGAGCTTTCGCGGGGAATTGCGCGATGTTTTTGTCTACGAGAAGGACGTAATTTCAGCGACTTCGCAAATGCTCCGTGAAAACATAAAAGGCAACGAGATTGTCGAACACGCGAGCAAAACTTTCGCCGAAAAACTCACCCACAAGCCGAAATATTTCCGCTACTTCATACAAAGCGTCGAGCGGTACGTCGTCTTTACTCGAAAAGTGCAAAAAGCCAAAGAAAATGCAGGCCACATCAATCACTACATCAAGGGGATTTTCAAGCACATAAATCAGAAATCGTTGTAAATAACAACGGCGAAAAATTCATGAAAGGTATGTCCCATGCCGCAAAATACTATTCAAATTCGCGCTCGGCATGGCGGCATGGTAACGAAAAATGAAGATAAAATTTTTGGGAACGTCCGCCGCGCACTCGTATCCCTTGCCGTTTTGCAATTGCAATATCTGCGTAAAAGCGCGGCAAATGGGCGATAAAAACATGCGAAAACGCTCGTCGGTTTTAATCAACGACGACTTGATTATCGACCTCGGCCCCGACTTCACGACGGCCGCATTTATGCACCAAGTTGACACTACTGCAATCCGTCACTGGCTGCAAACTTACTGCGATTCCGAGAGCTTCGGCGCGGCCCACGTAATCACCCGCATGGGCGAATACGCCGTCGAGGGCTTGAAGCCGCTGTTCCTTTTTGCATCGCCCGAAACTATACAAGATATGTCGGACAAATTGGCACAGGAAAAAGCGGGCGCGAATTTGATAAAAACCGAGTGGCTCGAGAAGCTCGGCGTAGTCGCGACCGCCGTCAAACACGGTAAGGAATACGTCTGCGGCTCGTATGCGATTATCCCGTTTGACACCAACCAAAACAAAACTGTCTACTTTATTGCAGACGATACTTGCAAACTTTTTTACGCCCTCAATACGGACAAGTTGACAACAGAAACGTTAGATTATTTTTCCGAACACCGTATAGTTTTTGACGTTGTAATCCTCGACCACACCTACGGTTTTAACGTCTACGCCGATGGCCATTTGAACGCCAATAATTTTATAAAAACAATTGCGAAAATGAAAGAGCGCGGGATAATTACCGAGCAGTCAAAAGTTTACGCATCGCATATTTCACACGAGGGGAATTTGCCGCACGATGAGTTCCTCATGCTCGCGAAAAAGCACGGCTACGAGGTGGCTTACGACGGATTGGAGATAATTGTATAAATGAATCCATTAGGCTACGAAAAAATCGGAAAGTTAATATTAAAATTTTCAATCCCGACAATTTTATCGTTTTTAATCAGTGCGATTTATGCAATCACCGACCAGATTTATATAGGCCGCGGGATTGGTTTTCTCGGCATTGAGGGCATCGGCGTACACGGAATGGCGGCGACGGGCGTAACTTTTCCGATAGTGACAATTTCGACCGCTTTGGCGTTGCTAATCGCAGTCGGGACTGCCGCGAATTTCAATCTGAACCTCGGCGCGGGCGACCGCGAAAAAGCCGCTAAATTCGCTTGCAATGGGCTTTTGATGATGGCGTGTGCGGGTCTAATTCTGGGTGTACTTGTATTTATTTTCAAAGGAAAACTTCTGCAATTATTCGGAGTTACCGCAGAAATTTTACCGTTAGCAACGCCATATTTGCGGGTGCTGTGTCTCGGTTTTCCGGTACAAATTTTCGTAGTCGGCGCGGGAATGCTGATACGCTCGGACGGCTCACCGGGTTACTCGATGTTGTGCATGACTTGCGGCGCGATAACGAATATAATTCTCGACCCGATTCTAATTTACGGCGCAGGGCTCGGCATGGCCGGAGCGGCTTTAGCAACGGTTTTGAGCCAATGTTTGTCGGGTACACTTGCGGGATTTTATCTCGTGAAAAAATTCAAAAGTGTCAAGTTCAAAGCTGATTTTTTCAAGTTAGAAACTCCTGCAATGAGAAGAATTTGCGCCCTCGGAGCGGCGGCCTGCATTAACCAAATCGCGATGGCGATTGTGCAAATCGTGATGAATAACACACTGCGATTTTACGGCGCGGATTCAATCTACGGCAGCGAAATTCCGATTGCATGTGTCGCCGCAATCAGCAAAATTAACGTGGTTTTTCTGGCGTTTGTAATCGGGATTGCACAAGGTTGTCAGCCGATTAACGGCTACAATTACGGCGCGAAAAATTACGGCAGAGTGAAGCAAACTTACATCACTGCATTAGTTGCCGCGACTGTTTTTTCTACTTTAATTTTTCTTATTTTCCAACTTTTTCCGCGACAAGTAATGAGCATTTTCGGGCAAGGAAGCGAAGCCTATTTCATCTTTTCCGAACGCTATTTGAGAGTGTATTTAATGCTGATTTGCATTAACGGCATCCAGCCCGTCACGTCTAATTTTTTCACGTCAATCGGCAAGGCGCGGGTCGGAATCATGCTTTCGACCACAAGGCAGTTGGTGTTTCTGGTGCCGCTGTTAATTTTACTGCCGCTGAAATTCAGCATAGACGGCGTAGTTTACGCAGGGCCGATTTCGGACGCGGCGGCGTTTCTGCTTGCGGGGTTTTTTATAATTAGGGAGATTAGAAAATTAGACAAAATGGAATTTCAGCAGAAACAAATGTTGTAGGGGCGGGCATTGCCCGTCCGCAAACGCCCTCGGAAACGCGTAAAATTACGGACGCGCAATGCGCGCCCCTACATAACAAATTAGTACAGAAAGGACATAAAAAATATGGACTTATGGTTCAGCGAATACCACACCGACAGCGTCCGGTTGTCGATTAAAGTTACTAAGCAGCTCTATTCCGCGCATAGCGATTTTCAGCAAATTGACGTTTTTTCGTCGAAGGAATTCGGGCGTTTTTTGACACTTGACGGTTACATGATGTTGACCGAGCGCGATGAATTTATTTATCACGACATGATTATCCATGTGCCAATGGCTGTAAACCCTGATATAAAGCGGGTTCTCGTAATCGGCGCAGGGGACGGCGGCGCGATTCGAGAGCTTTGCAGATACACGCAACTTGACAAAATTGACTTGGTGGAAATTGACGAAGAAGTTGTAAAAGTCTGCAAAGAATTTCTGCCGACAACAGCTTGCTCGTTCGACGATAAACGGCTCACAGTCTACTTTCAGGACGGTTTGAAATTCATCAGAAAGTGTCACAATTGCTACGATTTAATTATAGTTGATTCGACAGACCCGTTCGGACCGGGCGAGGACTTGTTCACAAAGGAGTTTTACGGCAATTGTTACAAGGCGTTGAGTGATAATGGAATCATGGTAAACCAGCATGAGAGCCCGTTTTACAAGAACGACGCAATCGCAATGCAGCGCGCCCATAAGCGCATTGTCGAGACTTTTCCAATCAGCAAAGTCTACCAAGCGCACATCCCGACTTATCCGTCCGGGCACTGGCTTTTCGGGTTCGCATCGAAAAAATTCCACCCCACAAATGACCTAAACCCCGCAAAATGGAACAGCCTCGGCTTAGACACGAAGTACTACAATACGCAATTGCACTACGGCTCATTCGCGCTGCCGACCTATGTTGAGGAGATGTTGCGGGAGGTCGAGAGCGGGGAGAAAGTGTAGGTTTTTGCGTGAAATCAAAGAAGAAAATTATAAGAAATACAGCAATTATTTTCGGCATTATTGTATCCGTTTTCTCATTTTTTTACTATAATTTTTTGTATACATTTTGCCATGAATACGGCATGAATTTTAGTCGCCGCATAGAGGACGGCGACGGAAGAATTAACTATAATTTGCTTTCTTCTGCGTACAAAAAGAACATGTCAAAAAAGCAGTATTACAGCATGGATTTAACGGATTTATACATGAGAATTAACGAGATTTCCGAGACTGTTAAACGCCCCGAAAACCCTATCGGCAGTACCGATTTTTACAAATCTGCAAGCCAAACATTTTACTGTGATAATGAGTTCAAAATTAGACGATTTAACGGCATTTATGGCGATGGCGGCCACTTAATTTATCACAGCGCGGATGTTAATTTAGAGATGTTTATATTTCCGAGGGTTGTGTATTGGTATGTTAAAATTGATGACTTGGATATTCGGCAGGAAGTTGAATAAATATCGAGTGTAAAGTTATATTTGGTGGTGAAAAAAATGTTCAATAAAAAGTATAAAAAAGTTATCATTATTTCAATAATTATCGTTGCAATTACTGCTTTTATCGGGCTTTTTATCGCCTCACATTCAACATATTTCAAATACAATGATTGGTGGATAATAGGGCAAAACGCGGAGAAAATCGAGGCGCGTTATGGTCAATTTGAGGCATCATTGAAGCACCCACATTCCGAATTTCCAAAGCAAGGATTCTACGAAATATTTTCAATTTCAAGGCACTATCTCGGAGGGCAGAGGGAATATTTTATAGTTATTTTTGATGATTTTGGGATAGCGATTGAAACACGTAGGGGAGGTTATCCCGGTGGATAAAATGACAAGAAATACAATAATTTATATCGGCATTATAATATCCATATTTTCGATTTTTTACTATAATTTAATAGCTGAAATTTGCCACGAATACGGCATGAGTTTTAGTCGACGCACAGAAGAAGGCGACGGAAGAATTAACTATAATATGCTTTCTTCTGAGTACAAAAAGAACATCTCAAAAAAGCAGTATTACAGCATGGATTTAATGGATTTATACATGAAAATTAACGAGATTTCTGAGACTGTTAAACGCCCCGAAGAACCTTTCGGCAGTACCGATTATTGGAAAAGAGGCGGCCAAACACTTTACTATGATAATGAGTTCAATTTGAGACAGTTATGGGATAATAATGGCGATGGCGGCTATTTTGTCTATCACAGCGCAGACGCTAATTGGGATATGTTTATATTTCCGAGGGTTGTGTATTGGTATGTTGAAATTGATGACTTGAATTTTCGGCAGGAAGTTGAATAAAGCGTGTAGTTATCAGTATTCGCGGGGGTTTGCGCTATGGAAAAATTGAGAAATTCAACCTAACCCGCGCAGGAAGTTACGGTCAATTCGGTTAAAAATTAGACAAAAAATTATAAAGTTTCATCATTGAGAAAATTGCACGAATTTATTAAACACGCAACATAAAATTAATTAGATTTAAGAGGATAAAATTATGCAAAAAAACATCGAAACTTTCATCGGCTGCGACGCCGAATATGACACTGCCGACATTGTAATTTTCGGCGCGCCTTATGACGGGACGACCTCGAATCGGCCCGGGGCGCGGTTCGGTGGCAAGGCAATCCGCGCCGAATCGTTCGGGATTGAAACTTACAGCCCTTATCTTGAGCGAGATTTAGACGACATGAAAATCTTTGACGGCGGCGAGTTGGAACTGCCTTTCGGCGACCCTGCGCCTGTGCTTGAAGCGATTCGCAACTTGACAAAAAAAGTGATAAGTGACAAAAAAATACCTGTAATGCTTGGCGGTGAACATTTGGTGACACTCGGCGCGGTGCAGGCATTTGTCGAGTCTAAAATTTACCCCGATTTGCAGATAATTCACTTCGACGCACACGCCGATTTGCGTGATGAATATATGGGGCAAAAACTTTCGCACGCCTGCGTAATTCGGCGCTGTCACGAGCTTTTGGGCGATAAAAAAATTCACAGTTTCGGTATTCGTTCCGGCACTCGTGAGGAATTTGACTGGGCAAAAAACCACATTAACTTGAACTTGTTTTCATGTAATTTTAACAACCTCGAAATCCCGAAAAACGCGCCCGTCTACTTGACAATTGACTTAGACATTCTCGACCCGTCCGTCTTCCCCGCGACCGGCACGCCCGAAGCCGGCGGTTGGCAATTTGACATGTTGCGTAATTATATTTTTGAATGTTGCAAAGCTTATAATATAGTCGGTGCGGACTTAGTTGAATACGCGCCGCCACTCGATTACAACGGCGTTTGCGCGGCCACCGCGTGTAAAGTTTTGCGCGAATTATTGTTAAGTTTGAGGGTGTAAAATGAACACTAAAAAGAAAATTAAAAACGGCGAATATTACACATTAATTTCGGCAACTTTACTTTTACGAGTAGGTTTTTTTACCCTGACCGACAACATCACCAATGAAGATTTTCTCTACTTTTTCTACGACCTCGGCCTCGCGGATTTTCTACTAATCGCACTGCTCACCACCATAATAATTGCGAATCATTTCAGCGGGAAAACGCGGTTAATAAAGGTTTTTTCGGCACTTGCAAGCGGACTGTTCGCGGTGTTAATTACGCGGCTTTTTGTAATATTTTTGTTCATGAACGAGAACTCGTCAACCGCTTATTTTACAATCGTGCGAATGTTGCAACCGGGAATTATTTATATAATTCCAATCGGCGCAATTCTCACTTTAGTGTTTCAAATTCCGTACAAAAAAATCGGAAACTATACAAAAAATTCACTGTTAAAACTGTCAAGTTTCGTTGCGATTTTGTCGTGTTTTGTGCTTACAGGTGCCTATATAATCGCGGCGTCGTGGTGGGTGCAAGCGGTGTCAAACTTCGATGTACAGCGGTCTAAGCCTGAAGACGCATTGCTTTTGGAGCATTACGCAAACTTGATAAGAATTTTCGAGTATGCAGTTAATTCTTTGTTTATAGTAGTTACTGTTTTGTGCTTTTACCGAGGTGCAAAAAACTTAATAAAATTACAGGAGGACTAATGATGAATGGTAGACTTTTAATGATTGGTGCGGGCGGAGTTGCAAGTGCGGCTTTTGCGAAATGCTGTCAAAACAGCGAGGTTTTTTC
>WRMK01000049.1 GCA_009777155.1 Oscillospiraceae bacterium | reverse complement strand
CAGGGATTACAATAATTTTCCGATGCGTCCGCTTAATTGGAAATCTCCGAGAGAGGTTTTGAACGCTTTTCTTATATCGGGTGAAGTTTTTTGAAAAAATTTGTAACATATCATTGACAAACGTACAAAATTTCAATAGACAATTGCGAAATTGGTTGTTTGCGGACGGGCAATGCCCGCCCCTACAATAGGTAGATGTATTATGCTACCGAAACCCTAAATGTAGGGGCGCGCATTGCGCGTCCGTGGGTTTCGCAATCGCCTGTTTCCCTGTTTCAATAATAAATTAATTATTGACAACCGAAAAATTTTGTGTTATACTGTAATATGAGTAAATATTTTTTGTGAGGTACCACGTGAATAATAGTAAAGAAAAATTCTTTCCGGAAAAGCCCTTAATTTTAGCAATCGACGACGACGAGATTGTCTGTGGGCAGGTCAAATTCCTTTTGGAGGAGTCGCGGCAGTTTGTCGTTGAGTCGTTTTCCTCTGCCGAAAACGCCCTCGTATACCTTAAAGACAACGACGCGAACCTGATTCTGCTCGACTTCCATATGCCCGAAATGTCCGGCTTGGAAATGCTCGAAGTACTGACGGCGGACGAGCGGCTGAACAAAATCCCCGTGATTTTCCTCACCAGTTCGTCGGACGAGGCGGAGGAGGTTCAGGCACTGCTTATGGGGGCGGTCGATTACATAACAAAGCCCCTGCAACCGGCGATTCTGCTTGCGCGAATCATTCACCAACTCGATTTCTTCAACCATAGAGAACATCTCGAAAAGCTTGTCGGGGAGAAGACGAGCGAGCTTAATGAGGCCATTGAAGTCTTGAAAATCCGCGAAGACGTCACGCTGAATCTTTTGGCGCGTATAACCGAAATGCGGGATTCCGAGACCGGGTATCACATCGACCGTACGACCGAATACGTCCGAATCATCGTTACACATTTGCGCGAAAACCCCGCCCCCGGCTATACTTTGGACGAGGGCGAGGCCGCCGATATTGTAAAATCAGCGAAGTTGCACGACCTCGGCAAAATCGCCATTCCCGACAGTATTTTGCTCAAAGCCGGCAAGCTTGAAAATGACGAGTTCGAGCATATCAAAACCCACACAACCTACGGTGAGACCTTGCTTTCCGAGGCGATGGACAACATGAATATCGACCACAAGCACGACCTGACTATCGGCGTGTTCGAGCGCGACAACTTCCTCAAAACCGCACGCGATATTTCCTTTTGCCACCACGAAAAATGGGACGGTTCGGGATACCCGCAAGGCCTCAAAGGCGCGGAAATTCCCATCTCGGCGCGGATTGTCGCAATTGCCGACGTCTATGACGCGCTGACCTCCCGCCGCCCCTACAAAGAGCCGTATTCCCACGAAAAGGCCTGCGAGATTATTTCCAAGGACAGCGGAACCCATTTCGACCCTTATCTTGTGGAGATATTTAAGAAATACGGCGATGAATTTGAGAGTACTATAACCTTAACAAGATGAGCTTAGAATTATTTAGCAAAGCCACGCAAAACTGGTTCAGACAAGCCCTCGGTGAGCCTACGCCTGTTCAGGAGCAGGCGTGGCGGGTCATTTCCGAGGGCAAAAACGCGCTTGTAAGCGCGCCGACCGGCACGGGTAAAACCTTGTCGGCTTTTCTTGTTTTTATTGACAAAATGTTTGATTTGGCAGGAAAAAATCAGTTGGAGCAACGGCTGTATTTGATTTATATCTCGCCCTTGAAGGCGTTGGCGGGCGACATACGCGAGAACTTGTACCGCCCGCTTGACGGTATCGGAAACGGCTTTGCGCCGATTGATGTTTTCGTGCGAACCGGCGATACCACACAAGCCGAACGCCGCAAAATGCTGAAAAAGCCGCCGCATATTCTGATTACAACCCCCGAATCGCTGTTCCTACTGCTGACTTCGCAGTCGGGGCGGGAGTTTTTGAAGTCTGCCACTGCGATAATCGCCGATGAACTCCACGCCATGATGAACTCCAAGCGGGGCGCGCATTTTATGTTGTCGCTTGCACGGTTGGACAAGCTATGCGAAAAGCCTTTACAGCGAATCGGGTTGTCCGCGACTGTCAACCCGCTTGAGTTGGCGGCTGATTATTTATCTTGTGGGGATAAAGTTGAGATTATTGCCCCGAAAATGCAGAAGGAATTTGATATAATCATCAACGGCGCGAAAACAAGCGGATTGCTCCCGAAAGGCACGGTCTGGACTGAGATTGCGCGAATGGTTTACGAGCAGTGTGAGGGCGCAAGAAGTGCTATAGCCTTTGCAGACGGGCGCATGTTTTCGGAGAAATTGGCGTTTTATGTCAATCAGACTGCGGGGGAGCATTTCGCGCTTACCCATCACGGCTGTGTCTCAAAAGAACAGAGGCAAGCCGCCGAAAAACGGCTCAAGAGCGGGGATTTGCGGCTGTTATGTGCGACGTCTTCGATGGAATTAGGCATCGACGTCGGCGAAATCGACAAGGTTCTGCAAATAGGCGCGCCGGCGACGATTTCAAGTCTCCTGCAACGGCTCGGGCGGGCAGGGCATAATCCGGGCAGGAAAAGCGTCATGCACCTGTTCCCGAAAACCGCCGCCGACGGCTTGATTTGCGGGCTGACGGCGCATGTCGCGAAGAATCACGGGATTGAACCCTTGAACCCGCCACGCCTTTGTTTCGATATTTTGGCACAGCATTTGGTTTCAATGGCGAGTGCCGCGGACGGCTATACCGTGGATGACGTCATGGAGCTACTTCCGCGTGCGTACCCCTTTCGCGAAGTTACTCGTGAGGACGTGAAATCTATTCTTGAAATGTTGGCGGGCGATTACGAGCATGAGCGGGATTTGCCTGTGCGGGCGCGGGTTTTGTACGATAGGATAAATGAGCGAGTCGAGAGCGATTCGTACAGCCGCATGTTGGCGACGCGGGCGGGCGGGACAATTCCCGACACGGGAATGTACGCGGTGAAAACCGAGAGCGGCGTTAAGCTCGGCGAGTTGGACGAGGAATTTGTCTTTGAATCGAGAGTAGGCGAGAAGTTTCTGCTCGGCTCATTCGCGTGGAAAATTACGCAGATGAATAAGGACACGGTGGTGGTAAAGCAAGCGAAATCGGACGGCGCACGACCGCCTTTTTACCGTACTAATTGGTTAAGCCGCAATTATTATACCGCGCTGTTATTCGGCGAACAAATGCAGAAATTATCCCTTGCGGATAATTACGATGAAGTTTTGACAATCCTGTATACCTACGGAATGGACCAAAACGCCGCCGCCGAAACTGCCGGGTATCTAATTCGCCAAAAAGAAGCACTTTCGGTACTGCCGAATTGCAACCTGATTATCGCGGAGCATTTCCGTGACGAGTCGGGCGATAATCAGCTGATGTTACACTCGATTTTCGGCAAGCAGATAAATTCGCCGCTCGGCTTTTTAATGCAAAACTATGCAGAAAAACTAACAGGTGCAGAAGTGGTTTTCTTCGACGACGACGACGGAATCCTGCTCTATGTGCGGGGTAAGCACGAGCTCCCGAATAATCTTGTAAAGATAATTGCAGACGCCGATAATGCCCGAAATATACTTGAAGCATTGTTGCCCGTGACGCCGCTTTTCGGGATTGCGTTCAGGCATAATGCGGCGCGTGCGCTGATTATGGGCATGCGGAAAAGCGGCCGCCAACCGCTTTGGGTACAGCGATTGCGCGGCGCGGAAACGCTCGATATGCTGATTGCCCACAAAAATCACCCGCTAATCCGTGAGACCATGCGGGAGTGCCTTGAGGATTATTGGAACTTGGGCGGGTTGTCGCAGTTGCTGTTGAAAATTAGGCGCGGCGAAATCGAAGTCCGCGAAGTTGTCCGCGATGAGCCGTCGCCGATGTCGCTCCCGCTTCGTAGGCAAGCGGAGGGGGTTTTCACCTACGACTACTTCCCTTCCTCGAAAAATATTAATCAATCGGTGGAAGAAGCTTTGCAAGAAGAATTGAAACACGCCGAAATAATCAAGCCTGCATCGGAGTTTCTCGCGGGTGCCGAGCGGAAAAAGTTGCCCGAAAATCCGAACCAACTTCACGCGCTTTTGATGCGTGAGGGGGATTTGGAAGTGGGCGAGAGCCGCGATTTAGGGATACCGTTTGAGTGGTTTGAGGGGCTTTTGGCAAGCGGTAGAATCGCGTATATTGAGCCGGGTTTGTGGATTGCCGCCGAGCATGAAAATGAGTATAGGAGCGGGTTTGAGCAGGGCGACACGGCGGCGATTGCGCGTGTGATACGGCGTTGCATTTACTTTCGCGGCGGGTTTGACGCTTCAATGATTTCGGCGCGGTATTCTTCAATTAATTCAAGCGATTTTGAAAAAAACAGCGGCGTTTCAGAACCCGCATATTCTTTATGGGACTGCTATTTACCCGCGGAGACTGCGGCGGAAATTTTGCAGTCGCTTGCAAGCGAACGGCTTCTGATTGAGGACGACGGCTTGTATTATCACGCCGATTTGTACGAGAAGGCGCGGCGCAAAACGATTGCGTTTCGCCGCCGAGAGTTTCGGACGATGCCCCCGCAGAATTACGCCGCACTATTGGCGGAAAAGGTAAATCCCCGCGAAAATATACCCGCAAGTGAGCAGTTGGAAACAGCGTTACTAAGCCTTTCGGGGCGGGGTTTTCCGGTGGCTTTGTGGGAGAATGTGCTGTTGCCGGCGCGTGTGAAAAATTACAACGGCGGGCTTTTAGACAAGCTTTTGAGCGAGGGGAAATGTTTTTGGAAACTGAGCAATTCCGAGCTGAGTTTTGAGGTTTATGAGGACGTTGATTACGAGTTTGAGGTGGGTGCAGATTTGGACGGCGACGAGGCGGTTATTTTCGAGCAGATACGTAGGCGCGGGGCGGTGTTTCTGTCGAGTTTATCGAGCGCGGTGGGCGGTCGTCCGCTCCTCTCCCCAACCCTTTCGTTGGTTGAAAAGGGGCTGATTAGGGCGGATAGTTTTATCCCTGTGAGACAATTGCAGGATAAGGACAAGCTTTTGGCTCTGCCTTTGAAACAGCGGATTGCCGCGACTGTTAGATTTTTGAACGCCGGGCGGTTCGATATTGCCCGCCCTGTAGTCGAAAAAAATATTGACGAACAGATAAACCGCGCCTTTGACAAAGTGATTGTACTATGCCGCGAAACGGCTCTGCAAGCGGGTTTGAATTGGAGCGCGGCGTTGGAGAAACTGCGGGTTTGGGAGTACACCGGGAAGGCGCGGCGCGGGTATTTTATCGAGGGGCTTTCGGGGGCGCAGTTTATTAGGGACGCCGAATTCGCGGGGGTTATACATCGGCTTGAAAACCCGAAATTATCCCACATAGCATTTCCGCTTGACGTTGAGGAAAGCGGAAATGCTATGACGGCGGCAACGCCGCCGTCCGCCGCCAACGGCGGCGAGCGTAGTCGTGGAATTCACTTCCACGACTACAAGACTTGCAATAACGATATAATTTGCCTGAACGCCGCTGACCCGTTTATGCCGTGGGGCAAGTGCCTTGCACACCTGCCGGGGCGGGCTTTCACCTGCGTTTCCGGCACAATCGCGGCCCTGTGCGGGGGCGTTCCCGTGGCACTGCTCGAAAAGCAGGGGCAGGTTCTGCGGGTTTTTGACGAGGAATTGACTGAAAAGGCGGTGTTCGCCTTTGCCGAATGTTACAAAAAAGGCTTGATACTGCCGAATTTGAAGCGGTTGGTGGTGAAGGAGTACCCGCGCGAGGCCGAGGGCGCGTTGAAGGGCGCAGGGTTTATGCGGTTGATGTTGGAGTGGGGGTTGTTTAGGTAGGGGTTTTTGTGGTTTTTTGTGGTGTGATGTTTGTTTTTGTATGATTACTTATAGCGTTATATCATCGCTAAAAACATTAAAAAACCCATTATTGAATTAATTAGAGCTACTATTAAACCTATAATGCACATAATAATGGCCGCCGTTGTTTTGTATTCTTTTCGGTTTTTAATTGCCACAACAAGCCCGATTATCGAACAAACATATGTAATAATCGGTAAAAATAATGCAAATACAAGCCCTATAATTGATAAAACTAATGATGCTACATGTTGTTTATCGGTAGTGATTTGTTGTCTTTCGTAGGTGGGTGGTTTTGGTGGGTATGTATCGGGGGGTGAACGAGTAGGCAATTTCGGTAAATTCGGGGGTGTTAAACCCGCAAGCGTGTACTGTTTCTCTATAATAGGATATATCTTCTCATTTTCTTCTTCCATTCTTGCTTCTAATTCTTTGAAACTCATATCTACAGAATCGTAATTGCGTTCTTTTCTATCGTGCAATTCTATCAAATGGTCGAGTGTTTTTTTATGCTCTTGACCTTCCGCTATGACTGAACCAAGTTCATTATCAACACGTTCGATGGTGTCTATGCAGTCTTGACATCCACCATTCTCTTTCAATAACTTTAGCAACATACCAATAGCAAGAAATCGCATATTAATATCAGGGGCATTCCACATAGGCTTATCGAAAAAACTGCCAAGTGCAAAACCGTTACTACCGTCACTGCTTTCAATGAAAATGTTTTGACACGATTCACAAACATCGCTTTTTGTAATTGCTTTCATAATAAAACCTCCAAATTAAAATTATTTTGTCTATTATAGCATACATTTTTGCATTTGTCAACTATCGTAGACAATATTTTACAATTTCCCTGTTATTCTATAACAGGGGTGTCTACGATGATAGAATTTGAGAGGTCGGCGGCGGGGTTAGTTATTCGGGGTTTGCGGAAGGAACGCGGGTTGTCGCAGGAGGTTTTGAGCGGGCTTGCGGGGATTGCGCGGAGCCATTTAGCCATGATTGAGAACGGCACGAAGCAGCCGAATTTTGAGACGGTTTGGCGGATTGCGAATGCTTTTGGTATGTTGCCGCATGTTTTTGTTAAGCGGATTGAGGATAGGGTGTCGGGCAGTTGACAATTGACAGTTGACAATGGGCAAAAATTTTTTCTGCCGTTTATATATTTTATTGTAGGGAACGATGTCGGACAATTGACAGTTGACAATGTGCAAAAATTTTCCTGCCGTTTATGTATTTTATTGTGGGGAACGGTTCATAACCGTTCCGCAAAGTTTCTGCGGGTTTATAATTCTCGCAAATTTGTGCAGTTTCATCAACGGAACGGTTACGAACCGTTCCCTACACAACATCGCGCCGTGTTTCGGGGGATTTTTCGATTGATGATGTTTTGTAGGGGCGGGCAATGTGTGCCCATAAAACCCCACGCGCCCGAAAAAACACCCTCAGTCGTGCGAATTTACGGGCGGGCAGTGCCCGCCCCTACATGGTACATCAGCGTACGGACGACCGAAGGCGGTCGTCCCTACGTGAATAATTATTAACGACAGAAAAATCTACAACCATGTAGGGGCGAACTCCGTTCGCGCGTAATTCCCACCGCGCCTGTAATCCCCCACGACAAACGCCGTCTTTTCCACGTGCGGGCGGTGCGCCCCTAAAATTCCACGCGTTCGCGGTATTTATCACCATCCGTAAAATTTATTGTAGGGAACGGTCCATAACCGTTCCGTTTATAAGGTCGTTGAAACATTCGGAACGGTTACGAACCGTTCCCTACACAACACCGCGCCGCGTTCCGGGGGATTTTTCGGTTGATGATATTTTGTAGGGGCGCGCATTGCGCGCCCGTAAAACCCCACGCGCCGTAAAAAATGCCTTCAGTCGTGCGAATTTACGGGCGGGCAATGCCCGACCCCTACATGGCACATCAGCGTACGGACGACCGCCTCGGTCGTCCGTTGTTTCACCGGTGTGGAATTTATGCGGACGACCGGGGGCGGTCGTCCCTACATGAATAATTATTAACCACAGAAAAATCTGCAACCATGTAGGGGCGAACTGCGTTCGCCCGAAATTCCCACATTCGCGGTATTTCCTACCCTTCGTAAATTTTATTGTAGGGAACGGTTCTTAACCGTTCCGTTGATGAACCCGTGCAAATTTACGCAAATTAAAAAATCGCAGAAACTTTGCGAAACGGTTAAGAACCGTTCCCTACAAAACAAAAAGCGGGCTATCAAAGCCCGCTTTCAATTATTCAATTCCCCTACCTCAACCTAAACTGCCCAATCAACTCCTGCAACATAGCCGACTGCCCGCTCATTTCCTCGGACGCCGCCGCGCTCTCTTGCGCCGTCGCGCTGTTCTGCTGAACAACCTGTGCGACTTGGTCGATTCCTATATTTACTTGCGAAATTCCCATTGCTTGTTCCTTGGAGGACTGCGCGATTTCCGCTACGAGCCTTGTGGATTCTGCGATACCCTCGGAAATTTCCGTGAAACTGACCGCTGTTTCGCTTGCGATTCGTGAACCCAACTCGGCTTTTTCCATTGAGTTTTGAATCATATCGCCGGTCTCTTTTGCGGCCTCGGCACTCTTTGCCGCAAGGTTGCGAACTTCTTCCGCAACAACCGCGAATCCCTTACCGTGCTGACCCGCCCGAGCCGCTTCAACAGCGGCGTTGAGCGCGAGAATGTTGGTTTGGAACGCGATGTCGTCGATAACTTTGATGACCTTGCTGATGTTTTGGCTTGCGATATTGATGTCGCGAACCGCCTCCATCATTTCGTCCATTTGGCGATTGCCCTTTTCGGCATTGCCACGAATGTCATTCGAGAGTGACGCCGCTTTTTCAGCCATTTCGGCATTGGATTTTGTTTGGGTTGCAATTTCGGAAATCGAGCTTGAAAGTTGCTCGATTGACGCCGCTTGCTCGGTTGAACCTTGCGAGAGAGCCTGCGCGCCGTCGGCGATTTGCTTGGCGCCGGAGTCAACCTGTGACGACGACGAATTAATCTCGCCGAACATGCTGTTCATGCTGCCAATCAGCTTTTCAACCGAGATACCCATCGAGTCTTCGTTCGAGAGCAGCCGAATATCAAGCGAGAAGTCGCCCTGTGAAAGCTTTTGCAGTAAGCCCTCGATTTCGAGAATACGGTTAACGAACGCGGACGCACCGTTGATAAGCTGGCCCGTTTCGTCCTTGTACTGCCCGTAGAAATCCATGGTTTTCCTGTCCGCCGCCGAAAGTTGGAGGTTCCCGGTCGTGCCTGCCTTTGACATAAACGCGGTAATCGGCAGAATCGGCTTGGAGATTGCGCGAGAAATGTAAATCGCGAAGAACAGTGAAACTGTAATTGCAAGGGCTATAATTGCGAGAATCAAGATTAGCATTGTTGTAAATAATTGGTCGTTTGCGTCATTGTTCGCCGCCGCAGCCGCAACTTTCAGCTCCAAACATTCGTCCAAATTTTCAACAACCTTGTTTATGTCCGCGGTATACTGGCCCATGAGCGCGTAGAGGTCGGCCGCATCTACGCCTTCCTTGGCGCGTTCGTAAATCAACTCGCACGCAAATAAAAACGAGTCGTTATACAGCTTTTCAGCCTCGGTGAACAGCGCCATCGCCCGAACGCCGGCGTCGGTGGTGGTGAGGATTGTCGCCCTGTACAAAGGCAGATACTCTTGAAGCCGCGAATCGTACTGGTCTTGGCGGTCATGCGCATCCTCAAGCAGGTCCCAGTCTTCGGTTGCCGCCGCGATAATATACTCGCGCATAACGGCACGCTGGCGTTGAATCATTTCAACGATTGTCGTCATATACGGCATCGGAACGGTCTGCATGTCGTACATCGTGCCACTGGCATTGTTGATTTGCATCATGCCGAGAATGCCGACACCGCCGACGAGAATCGACATAATGATTACGGCAATAAAGCTGATCATCAGCTTTGCGGAGATTTTCATATTTTTCATTTGTTTTACCCTTTCTGTATTTGAATAAAGATACTTTACACTATTATAGTACTATTTTCACTATTTTTCAACTACATTGATGTAGGGCATGTACATGAAATTTTTGGCGGTTTTTTGCAATGATGTAGGGTTTACTCAAAATTTTGTCGAAATAATGCTTGACAATGTAGGGTTTGTGTGGTATACTTTATTAATAGAAAGAACCTGAAAGGACGGTCTCGCTATGTTGAATGTTGTGGATTTCCCTGTTGTTTTGCCCGACTTGCCCGAGAAACACGCCCCCAGAAATAATTTCCTACATAAACTTTCCCGCGCCGCCGACAAGCAATTCGTCTACATTCACTCGCCCGCGGGCTACGGTAAAACCGTTGCCTGCTTACTTCGGTTGAAGAAAACCGGGCAGAAAGCGGCGTGGCGCAGTTTCGACAAGTACGACGACACCCCTGCACTGTTCTACATGGCGTTTTGCATGTCGCTGCTCTCGATAATCCCCGAAGACCGCGAGCTCGCGCGTATCGTCACCGCGCCCGACTTCCGAACCGCCCCCGTCGAATACACCATCGAAATCCTCACAAAAGCCGATTACGGCAGGGATAGGCTCGTGTTAGTACTCGACGATTTTCATAACATCAAAAAACATGAAATTCTCACTTCCCTGCCCTACGTCCTAAAGCGGCTCCCGTCAAATATTGCAATTTTTTTCCTAAGCAGGAAGCCCGCGCCCCCGGATTTTCATGTTTTGCGGAGTAGTGAAAAACTTGCAGAGTTGGGCGTGGAGTCGCTCGTGATGAGCGATTCCGAGGTGCAAGCCTACCTCAGAATCCGCGATGTCTCCCCTGCCGACCCCGTCTACGGGCAAGCGGAGGGTCAGCTGATGCTCCTGAACGCCCTAATCCAAGACAGGGACTGCGTTTCAGGGTTCTTCGACAGTAACATTTGGAGCAATTTGGACGACGAACGGCGGCTGTTTTTGGTGACGACGGCGATTCCGGAGACCTTTTCGATTGAGCTTGCCGGCGCATTGACCGAAATCGGCAACTGCCGCGAGTATATTAACGAGCTGATTTGTCACGGCGCGTATATCACATTCGCGGACGACAAATACAGGTACCACCCGCTTTTTCGGGATTATCTGCTTGGAAAATCGGCGGAGTTTTCGATTGTCAAGACCGAGCTGAACAAGAAGGCGACCTTGTATTATTTGAAGGAGGACGACGCCTTCAACGCCCACAAATACGCCGTCAACAGCGGCACTTTCGACCTTTTCGCCGAAAGTTTCAAGGAAATGTTCATAAGGCGCAATTTTATGCTCGACGACTACTGCGAGTTCATGCGGGGATTCAGCCAAGAACCGCTCCCCGACGCGATTTACGAGCGTTTTCCGTTCCTTTATATCGCGATGGTAATCTTCAGTTCGGTTGCGGGCGACGCCGCGAAATTCGTCTACTACAGCGATAAACTCAAAGGTTCTGCGGAGTTTTTAGCGCAGAAATTCCCGCAGATGGACGAGATTGTGAAATTTTGCTTATCGCTCGACCACAGGTGCAAACCAAATGAAGTTGACCCCTTGCAAAGCCCCTGTTTATCGGCTTCTTACCACCTGCCATTCCTGCACAGGGGCGCGAAGGAAAGCTTGGAGTTCGTCGGGAAAACCTTTGACAATCTGCTCTCGTCGGACACTTTCAAGAAGCCCGGCAACAGCAACCTTTTTTGTTATTATATGGGCGTGGGCGGCGGTTTATTAATAGAAACCAACAGAATTGCACAGGCGAGTGATATTTTTTTCAAGGCACGCGGGATTTTGAACAGCGATGTTGACCTTGAAATCACTTTCGCGTTGTACATCGGGCAGGCTGAAACTGCGTTACTAAGCGGAAAACGGGACTTGTACAACTTCCACTTGAGCGAGGCGAAAAAGTTTATCGTCGAGCGAAACGCGGGATTTTTCGAGAAGAATCTCGCGGCTTATGAGGCGCGGCTCGGTTTGGCGAACGGCGACGTCAAAGTCGCGGAAAAGCGCATTGCAGACGGCTTTACAACCTTGGACGACCGCCGCGGATTCGGCGCGCTGTACAAGATTTATCGCAACCTCACGACTGCGCGCGCGCTGATTGTGACCGGAGAATTGCAGGCCGCGCTGACCGCGCTTTACGAGATTGAGCGGATGGCGCGGGCGTTCGGGCGGGTGCTTGACGCGGCGGAGGCGTCCGCGCTGATTGCGGTCGCAGACTGGGTTTCGGGCAACAAAAAAGCCGCCACACAGCGGCTTGAACGCGAGTTAATTTTCCTGCAACCGTACGGATTTGTCCGCGTAATCGCGAACGAGGGCAAGGCGATTCTGCCGATTATTTCGGCGATTTTACGCAGTTCCGACGCCGCAAAAACACCGAGTTTATCGGCGTTTATCAAGACCGTGCAATTTGCCGCGATTGAACAATCGAAGCGTTTCAAGGGCATAACAGGCTCGCTCAAGCCCAAAAACATCCGCCTTTCAAAGCAACAGGCGATGATTTTGGGGTACTTGGCGAGGGGGCTGAGGAACGCCGAAATCGCCGAAGCCGCCGCCATAAGCCTGAACACGGTGCGGTATCACACGAAGGTGCTCTACCGCAAGTTGGACGTAAACAGCGCGCATGAGGCGGTGTTGAAGGCAAGGGAGATGGGGGTTTTGGGGTAATCATACCATGTGAGCAGAATTGTTGGAATGCCCGACATTACCTCCGACATCACCTTGGACATTTATCGCATTACTGACACCCACTTTATCTCCGCCCACAATATCCCCCGTGTTGAAATTCCCCGAGTTGTTAACGTTCAATCTTATTGAAGACTGGTCTATCGTAGCTCCACGTCCATCTAAAATATTGCCGTTTCCGTTTATTATGTAGGTTGTGTTAGATGACATATTCATTGACATTTCGTGTTTTCTTAAAATAATTAAATCTTGTAATGATTGAAGGTCATCGAAGTTATTGCTTGAGAAGAAATACACGTTACCTTGTGCGGTTACTTTTAGCCCTAAAGATTTAGTGATTCTTCGGTGTGCTGATTTTAATATTCCTACGATGATTAAATCAATTATACCGGAAATAGTTACAAATATACTTGGAGTTGTTATTATTTCGCGCAAACGAATCATTTCGCCGAAAAGCCCACTATACATTTGATTATGATATTCTTCGTCTATCCAACCGCCGAACGAAAACCAAAGCCACCCATAAATTAAAAAAGTACCAAGCAACACAACGCCGCCAAGAATAACCGCAACTATCCCAAACGTTGTCCAAGTCTTAAACGCTTGTGGTAACGCTTTGGGTTCTTCTAATACTTCTGTGCTTTGAATACTACTAATTTGAATAGATGCCTTTTTGCATGTGACGGTTCTTTCCTTAATTTCTAACCTGTTTTTCTTAGTAATTTTAATATATCTCATATCTAAAATGCACTCCTTTCTTTCAAAATAGTATATCATGAAAACCCTACATTGTCAAGCGTTATTTCGACAATATTTGACGTAAATCCTACGTTGCTATACAACCCGATAAAACGAATACCAACGCCATTACCGCTAATATAATCTTCCTCAACTCACCCTCCCCCCTTATTCATAATATACTTAAAATCAATATCAAACATAACCCCGTCACTTCTCTCCCTATACTTGCCCCGAATCCGCTTGATGACGGTCTCGGAGGTCTCGTCAACGGCGGCGGGGAGCATCAGAACATACTGCGAGCGGCTGTACCGCGCGAAGACGTCGCTTTTGCGGAGCGAGGTCGCTATGCAGTCGTGCAGTTTCCGCATTTCCTCGACAAAAACGGAGTTCTGCGGCTTTGCGGAATTGCCGCCTCTGCGTGCATTTACGGTGTCTGCGGTGTCCTTGGCGTCTTTTAGAGTAATCAGGCAGATGTGGGTTTTCTGGCCTGTACGTGCGGTGTCGCGCAGGCGCAGGCGGTAGATGCTCTTGAAAAATTCGGGTTCACAGTAAAACGCGCCGTTGTCAAGCTCAACGCTGTCTTCCTTGAGCATTTGGTGGATAACTTCAAGGTCGTCCTCAACCTTCATTTCCGCGCTGACAATCTCGTTGTACAACCCTTGCAGTTGCGGGTTCGGGCTAATGCCGAACTCGTTGTAGAGCATGTCCGTGACGTAGCTGTAATGCTGTTTTGCCGCCTCACGATTGTTCACGGCGATAAGCCCTTTTATCAAGTGTATATGTATTTCTTGGTCGGCACTTTCATACTTGGACGCCCGCTGACATATATTCGTCAACTCGGTGTACTGCCTGTACCTGTAGAGGGTGTCCATAAGCCTGTGCACCACCCGCAAATATATCGACCGGTAGTAGGCGTTTCGCGGGCTGACCCATTTTTCGTCCGCCGTGCTTTTCAGATACTCGCCTTTGTACAACTCAAAGGCTTGCTTAATATAATTGATTTGCTCCTTCTCGGAAATGTCTTCTTTGAGGGATTTTTTGTAATACTCCTCAAACAAAACCGCGTCCACTATATACTCAAACGACTTGTTGAATCCATAAGTACCCGATGCACTCTCGATTAGCTCCACACCGCCGAATCCGAGCTTGTCAAGGGTGGTGCGAAGCCTGTGCAACTGGGTCTTCAACGCGCCGCCCGGGTTATTCGGGGCGGCCTCATTGCCCCACATTACCCCCACCAACTCGTCTTGGGTCACGCTCCTGTCCATGAACGCCGTCAGATACTTCAACGCCGCCCACATCTTCTTCGAGCGTTTGTCCTTCTCGGCGATTGTATTTGAACCATAGGAAATGGAAAACTCACCGAACATGGTTATATTTATAGGTTGCATCTCTGTCACCTCTTTTTTGTATATTATTTAAGCGATTGCGAAACTACAGCAAAGTTTTTGCGAGATTGAGCGAGTAAGGGCAGAGGGGGGTAGTAGGGGTCTATGTCTGCGCCGCCGCACGAAACTGCACGACCCGCTCTTACACTTGCTCAAACTTACCTCTCTCGTCCCAAAGATTTCGTAGGTAGAAGAACCCCTTATGAGGGCAGACTTTTAATGTATAGCGACCCTGTAAGTCGCCAAGGGGAAAGGTTCATGTCGATGTTGCGGGGGTTGAAAGGTTTGTGTGGCGGGCATGCGTTTCGTGCGGCGGCGCAGACATAGACCCCTACTACCCCCCTCTGCCCCGACATCAACCCTACTCACTCAACTCCCTATCAAACTCTATCGACAATATCGTCATGCTTTTGTCACGGTGGCGCAAAATCGTGTAAACCATGGTCTTTACAGGCTCTGTCTCGTAATCGGCACGCGCCAAAGACATCGGCGTAGGCACGATGTACTCGACCCTCGCGCTGTATACCTCGCCGTTGCTGTCGGTAATCGGCTTGGAAATCTCCGCGATTTGCGGCGAGAATGTAAAGAACGCGGGTTCTTCGGGGACAATATACGATTTAATCGCAGTGCTGTACTCAAACTGCATGAAAAAATAGTCAATCGTGCGGTGATGTATCTCAAAACCCGTGCCGAAAATGCTCCGTGCCGCAATCTCAACGTCCGACTCGGGGATTGTCATTGTACCCATCAGGCGGTCGTAACCCGCGGTCTCCCCCGCGATGATTATCTGCCAAATCGACGACGCAATTACCGTCGAGGACTGGATATTA
>WRMK01000048.1 GCA_009777155.1 Oscillospiraceae bacterium | reverse complement strand
GGGGGGGGGGGGGGGGGGGGGGGGGGGGGCGGCAGCCCGCAAATCCCGCACGCCCGCCACACAAGCCTTGCGTACCTTGCGGGCGAACACAGTTCGCCCCTACCATGTTAAAATTATTAACCACAGAAAAATTTTTTCGGCGTAGGGGCGAACTGTGTTCGCCCGTAAAGTTTTGTCGGTTGTGGGGGATTTGCGGACGCGCACTGCGCGCCCCTACATCACAACAGCAAAACCCCTACCGCACCTCGCACCTCGGGCGTATAGCAATATTATTTTCAAATAGAAAAGCCTTCAACTCCGCAACCGAGTAATTTTTTTCGAGCCGCGGCGAGTAGAGCATACTGCTGATTATTGCCGCGCCCGCCTGTGTTTGTGTGAACAAATCCCGCAAATGCTCCGGTAAACCCGCGCCGCCCGAAGCGATTAGCGGTACGGATAATGCGCCGTCTGCAAGTTTCATCAAGTCAAGGTCGTAGCCCGCCAAAGTCCCGTCGTTGTCGATGCTGTTCAGGCAGATTTCGCCTGCACCGAGCGACTGCCCGCGCTTCAGCCATTCGAGGGCATCCATGCCTGTGGCAAGTTTCGCACCGTCCACGAAAACCTCGTAGCCGCTTGGGGTCTTGCCCGTGCGCTTGACCTGCGTTGACAAAACAATGCACTGCGAACCGAATTCCCGCGCGCCTTGTGCGATAATATCGGGATTTCTCACAGCCATTGAATCCACGCTAATCTTCTCCGCGCCCGCCTTCAACGCCTCGTACATGTCGCCCAAATCTTTAATCCCGCCGCCGACTGTGAAAGGTATAAACACGCATTTTGCGACTTTTTTGACGGTCTCGATGTCAATCCCGCGCCGCTCGGAACTGGCGGTTATATCGTAGAAAATCAGCTCGTCAATGTCGCTGTCGTACATGGCTTTTGCTAAGTCCTCGGCGGGCGCGACGTCTATGTTGTCGTGGAATTGCACGGCCTTTGTAACCCTGCCGTCGATTATGTCAAAACAGGCGATTAATCGTTTGGTTAACATCCGACCACCTCCAATTCAAGGAATTCCCGCAGTAACGCAAGCCCTGCCTCGCCGCTTTTCTCTACGTGGAACTGTGTCGCGTAAATATTTTCGCGGCTGACCGCCGCCGCAAATTCGCCGCCGTAATCGGCAGTCCCCCACAAGTCCGACTTGTTATTCGGCACTGCATAATAGGAATTTACGAAGTAAAAATAATCGCTCTTGCACTTAATTGCACTATTTGAATTGCCCGAAAACTGCACCTGATTCCACCCCATCTGCGGCACTCGCAATCTCGCGGTATCGAACTTTACTACCCGCCCTTTCAGCCAACCGAGACACTCGGTATCGCCCTCCGCGCTGTGTTCAAAAAGAATCTGCAAACCCACGCAAATCCCCAGAAACAGGGTCTTTTTATGTAGCACAGCAGTCTCCAAAACCTCGAGTAAACCCAAAGCCCGCAATGAATCCATAGTAGCTTTCGCGCTGCCCACGCCCGGCAAAATTATGTGGGTCGCGCCACGCAAGTCGTCCGCAGTCTCGGCGAAATCCGCGCTGTACCCCAAATGTCGCACGGCGTGAAGCACGCTCGGTGCGTTGCCGGCTTTGTAGTTGATGATTTTAATTTTCATACGTTTTCAGTATCCCTTCCGCGACTTCGCGCTTGGTGCTACGCATATCCATGGCTTGCTTTTCGATATAGCGATGGGCCTCTTTTTCGTCCATGCTCATATACGAAATCAGTATACATTTCGCGCGGTCAACAATGCGTATATCCTCGATTTTTTGTATAAGTTTTTTGTTCTCGTCTTGCACTCGCCGTATGCGTTTGCGGGCCGACTTCGCAAGAGATAAAGCCGACCAGAAAACCGTCTTGTTGACCGGCTTTGCAATCGTAAGTACTCCGTCGTCTTCGCATATCGCCGACACCGCATCAAAGAACTCGCTCTTGACAATCAGGATTACCTGCGCCAAGTTTTTTGAAGCGACATAGCGTGAGAAATTCTCGCCCGACTCGTCGCGGAGCGGCGCGTTGACTAAGACCAAGTCGAAGTCGCGCTCTAAGAGCAGTCGGCGGGCTTCGCCGCAAGAACCCAGGGCGGTAATCTTGCCAATCCCCGCCATATTTAATAAGTCGCTGAAAAAGGTAACGCCTTTCTCAACCTGCGAAACTATTAACGCGCTTTCCACCTTAAATCACCCACTCAATCAAATAATAATGCAGAATGCAGAATGCAGAAATAAATAAATTTACAAACCGCATACCCGCCGGAAACCTACTTTAAAACCAAAATATTTCTGCATTCTGCATTCTTATTTCTGCATTATCCTGCGTTCTGCATTTTTATTTCTGCATTTTTCAGCGTTATATAACGCTGAAGAAATTCTCTCTGCTTTGGGGTTCGGATTCTTTTAGGGTGATGTATTTTTGTAGGAGGTCGTTGCCTATTGTGGTTCTGACAAGGAAACTGTTTTTTGCCAAGTCGAGGGCTTTTTCCAAGCTGTCGGGGAGCAGTTGCAGCTTGCTTGTGACGGCGGTGTCGGCGGTGTATAAATCCGCGTCTACTGCGGGGGGGAGCGCGGTTTTGCGCTCGATGCCGTCAATTCCTGCGGCGATGAGCAGTGCAAATGAAAGGTACGGGTTCATGGACGGGTCGGGTGAGCGCAATTCCATGCGGGTTTTCTCGCCGAACGCCGCCGGGATTCTGATTAACTGCGAACGGTTTTGGTGCGACCATGAGACGTATTTGGGCGCGTCGAAATTCCCGAAACGCTCGTAGGAATTGGCGAGTGGGTTCAAAAACGCGGTGATTTCGGGGGTTTTCTCGAGTATGCCCGCGATGAAACTTTCGGCTATATCAGAATGGCCCTCGCCGATATTCTTGAAGATATTCAGGCCGTTTTGTGCAATTGAGAGATTGACGTGCATACCGCTCCCTGCGGCATCGGGCAGGGGCTTGGGCATGAAAGATGCGTACAAGCCGTTCCGCGCCGCAATCGCCTTGACAACCGACTTGAAAGTTTGCAGGTTGTCCGCGCTTGTAAGCGCGTCGTCAAATTTGAAGTCGATTTCGTTCTGGCCGGGGCCTTGCTCATGGTGAGAGGTCTGCGGATTTATGCCCATTTCCTCGAGAATAAGGCAGATTTCGCGGCGAATGTCACCGCAACGGTCGAGCGGGGCGATGTCCAAGTACCCGCCTTTGTCGAGGGTGGTTTGGGTCGGTTCGCCGTCGTCGTCTGTCTTAAAGAGGTAAAACTCGCACTCCGCGCCGATTTTGCAGTTGTAGCCCATTTTTTCGGCCTTTTGGGTCACGGTCTTGAGTATGGCGCGGCTGTCGTGGGAATACGGCGTGCCGTCGGGGTTTTTGATGTCGCAGTAGAACCGCGCAACCCGCCCCGGCCCCGGCCGCCACGGCAGTACCATGAGCGATGCGGGGTCGGGGATTAAAAACAAGTCCGACTCGGTAACATCGCGGAAGCCGCGAATCGAGTGTGCATCAAAAGAAACGCCATGCTCAAACGCAGACGGCAGAACGTCCGCCATGATTGAAATGTTCTTCTGCACACCAAACAAGTCACAAAAATTAAGCCGAATAAACTTAATTTCATTCTCCTTAACAAATTCCAAGACTTCGCTTGCAGTACTGTTCATAATATAACTCCTTTTGAATAAATGATAATGCAGAATGCAAAATGCAGAAATAATTTAATTTTTAAGAAGGCATCCGACGGAAATAAACATCGTAATTCTATTTATTTCTGCATTCTGCATTCTTATTTCTGCATTCACTCAACGGTTACGCTTTTGGCGAGATTGCGCGGTTTGTCTATGTCTAAGCCTTTTTCTAAGGCGACGTAGTAACTGAAAAGTTGCAGTGCGATTGCCGAGAGGGACGGCGAGAACAGCTCGTAGCAGTCGGGCAAGGGTATATCCGATTCGGCGCAATTCCCCACGAGAATGACCTTCGCGCCCCTGCTTTGCACCTGCTCTACGTTGCTCATTATTTTGCCGTGCAGGGTTTTGCAGTTGGCAATCGCCACGACCAAAGTCCCGTCTTCAATCAGCGAAATTGTCCCGTGTTTCAACTCGCCGCCCGCGTATGCCTCCGAGTGTATGTAGGAAATTTCTTTGAGCTTCAGCGAGCCCTCGAGCGCGATTGCGTAATCTATGTTTCTGCCTATGAAAAATATGCACTTGTGGCGGGTGCAATGTTGTGCGAGTTCGCGGATTGCCTCTGCTTGCTTTAGGATTTCCGCGACTTTTTCGGGTATCGCCTCGATTTCGGGGAGCAGGTCTTCCCGCCCCGAAAACCGCACCGCCATCATATAAAGTACTATCAACTGTGCCGAAAACGCCTTGGTAGTCGCGACCGCGATTTCGGGGCCTGCGGCGGTGTAAATGCGGTAGGCGGCCTCTTTTGCAAGGGTGCTGCCGATTACGTTGACGATTGCGAAGGTGTCGGCGTGTTTCGCCTTGGCTTCGCGCATTGCCGCTATGGTGTCGGCAGTTTCGCCCGACTGGCTGATGAGTATAACCAACGATTTCTCATCAATTACCGCATCTTTATAACGAAATTCACTCGCCAATTCGACCTCAATGCAAGGAAATCGACAAAGCCTTTCAAAGACGTACTTCGCGACAACTCCAGCATTGTACGCCGAGCCACATCCGACAATCACTATTTTATTATAACGTGTAATTTCAAAATTATCAAGTGTTTTTTTATTTTCTCCCTCACTCAGCAATGAATTTATGGTATCGCGTAAAATTTTCGGTTGCTCCTTAATTTCCTTGAGCATGAAATGCGCCTCGCCACCCTTTTCGGCATCGCCGACGCTCCATGTGACCGTCTCGAGGGTCTTGGCAATCGGCGCACCGTCAACGCCGTAAAACTCCACGCGGTCTTTGTATAGCAGGGCGATTTCGTGGTCTTCGAGGTAGTAAATTTTATTTGTGTGCTTTAAGACCGCGGGTATGTCCGAGGCGATAAAATTCCCGTGTTCCGAAACGCCGATAATCAGCGGGTTGTCTTTCTTGACCGCCACGAGCAAGTCGGGCCGGTCGCAGAGCATAATTCCCAGCGCGTATGAGCCTTTGAGGCGGCTTGTGAGTTTTGTGACGGTCGTGAGAATATCGCCGTCGTGGTAATATTCCGCAAGCTGTGCGATTACTTCGCTGTCGGTCTCTGATACGAAGTTCGCGCCTTTTGCTTGCAGGTCTTCTTTCAGTTCCTTGTAATTTTCGATGATGCCGTTATGTACGATTGCGATTTTGTTATTACCACTGACGTGCGGGTGGGAGTTGACGTCCGAAGGCTCGCCGTGGGTAGCCCACCGCGTATGACCTAACGAACAATTGACAATTGACAATGGATAATGGACAATTGTTTTGGATATAAGCTGTTCCAGCGCGGTTATTCTGCCTTTGCATTTTTGCACGTTGATACTGCCCTTGCCGAAAATCGCAATCCCCGCCGAGTCGTACCCGCGGTATTCTAATTTCTTCAAGCCTTCGATGATAAGCGGGACGGCGTTTTGACTTCCTGTGTAACCGATAATGCCGCACATAAGCAGTCCTCCTAAATATAAAGACGTTCACCACACAGCACGGACAAGCGGCGCAACGCCGTCTTCCGTGCTATCTGATGAACGCCCTTGTTCAACACTATATATTATATTACATGAATTCGGATTTGTCAATAGTTTTTTGAAATAACTTTGAAAATATAAGCTACTACCACAAAATATTCAGCCATGGGAGGGTATCAAAGGCGGGGTCGCTTGTGATAAGTGTGAAATTATCTTTGAACGCTTGTGCTGCTAACAATCTGTCGAACGGGTCGCGGTGTGACCAGTCAAATTTGCCGGCAAAATGGGCGTGAACGGCAGTTATCGGCAGTTCGTATACACCGAACGCCTTTATCACATCAAGGTAATTCTCGGCAACGTAATTATATTCGGGCAACTTGCCGATACGGTGCTTGTATAAAATCTCATACGCGCTCACAGCCGATACGTATTTTTCGACATTAGCATCACTTAAAGCACTCTTTGCCCCCTCGCTCAATGCTATAGTCGGTCAGTTTAAGAATGGTTGAAGGATTTGCGCGGATTTTTGTCGTCATACAAGGCAAAAATTTTCGTAATGCTTTGTGCATTGCGAAAATTTTTAACGCAGTATGGCGGCAAAAAGACCGCAAAGACAAGACTATTCTTAAACTGACCGACTATAATCTTTTTGCATAGCCCAAAGGAGCGCGTGAGTATCAAGCAAGTATTTCACAGTCCCCATGCTTGTAAGTCCTCCTCGGGTAACGGCTCGAAAAAGCCGTTCGGCAGTGGCGGCAGGTCGAGAAAGCCGAGCTTTAATTCTTGTTTGGGCTTTTCCGAAACATCGGCAGTGTCTGAGGGCATAATTATAATATCCACTCGTTTATTGCGAAGGGACGGCGGAAGGTTCATGAAAACACTATTAAAATCAGCCAAGTCAGCCGTGCTTACGGTTTGACGAACAAATTCCATTTTTACAACCCCCAATAAAAATTTTTGCACTTAAATTATACCATATATAATACATAGCTGTCAACGATTCTACTAAATTTTTTTCAAAATTTCAAAAAAAATACTTGACAAATCTGTCAGATTGCTGTATAATGATAATTGAAATTGAACAAAGGCGTTCATTATGCGATAGTTTTGCTATCTCATGATGAACGCTTATTTTATTTTGCGGGAGGTACACCGTATGCAACGAGAGGGACAAGTCAGGATACCGTCGGGGTGCGCTATTTCGGGCGTGATTGACAAGACGGGCAGGCGAATGAGCGGCGAGGCGATAATTAAGTCGATTGCTGTGATGCACGAGCGTTCAAACGGCTTGGGCGGCGGCTTTGCGGCTTACGGGATTTACCCCGAATACAAGGATTTCTACGCTTTTCATATATTTTACGAGACTTCGGCAGTCAAGCGCGATTGCGAGGATTTTTTGGAGCGGCACTTTGATATTATCAACCTCTCGAAAATCCCCACTCGTAAAATCAAGGAAATCACAGACGAACCGCTGATTTGGCGTTACTTTGTGACACCGCTCCCGACAAAACTTTCCGATAGTCAGCTTGACGAGCGGGAGTTTGTCGCTAAGTGCGTGTTTAGGGTCAACACGAGATTCGACGGGGCTTACGTCTTCTCGAGCGGTAAGAACATGGGGGTCTTCAAGGCGGTCGGTTATCCCGAGGATGTCGGGCGGTTTTACAAGCTTGAGGATTACGAGGGCTGGTGCTTCACGGCGCACGGCCGATACCCGACGAACACGCCCGGTTGGTGGGGCGGCGCGCATCCGTTTGCACTTTTGGATTACTCGGTTGTGCATAACGGCGAAATTTCCTCCTACGATGCAAACCGCCGCGCAATTGAAATGTATGGCTACAAATGCACATTGCAGACCGACACCGAGGTCATTACATATATAATAGATTATCTGCACCGAAAAAAGCAGTTGTCGTTTGAGGAGATTGCCGCAGTGATTGCCGCGCCGTTTTGGCAAACTATAGAACGCATGGACACTGCCGAGCGCGAAATCCACGAATACCTCAGGGTGATGTTTTCGGGGCAGTTGATTACAGGGCCGTTTTCGATTCTTGTCGGGTTTGACAATGGTTTAATGGCTTTGAACGACCGCTTGAAACTTCGCAGTATGGTTGTCGGGGAGAAGGGCGATTTGGTTTATGTCGCAAGTGAGGAGTCGGCGATACGGCTGATTGAGCCGAGCCTTGATAAGGTCTGGTCGCCTAAGGGCGGCGAGGCGGTTGTTGTGAATCTGAACGGGGGTGGGAAATAATGGGATTGAAATTTCTTTATCCCGAATATGAAGTTGTGCGGAATTACGACCGCTGTATTTCTTGCAGGGCCTGTGAGCGGCAATGCGCGAATGAGGCGCATGAGTATCTGCAAAACGAGAACAAAATAGTCTGCGATGATGCAAAGTGCGTCAATTGTCACCGCTGTGTCTCGCTTTGCCCGACACGCGCCTTGAAAATCACTGCGAGCGGCAACACATACAAGAGCAACGCCAACTGGAGCGGGAAGACTATTGACGAGATTTACAGGCAGGCCGAGAGCGGCGGCGTACTGCTGTCGAGCATGGGCAACCCCGAAAATTACCCGGTCTACTTTGATAAGATTCTGCTGAACGCATCGCAAGTGACGAATCCGTCTATAGACCCGTTGCGTGAACCTATGGAGACGAGAATTTCGCTCGGTGCAAAGCCTTGCAAAATCGAGCGTGACGAAAATAATCGCATTGTGAATAATTTGCCGCCGCGGATTTCCATATCGATGCCTGTGATGTTCTCGGCAATGAGTTACGGCTCGATTAGCTACAACGCCCACGAGAGCCTTGCGCGGGCCGCCGAAGAACTCGGCATTTTGTACAACACGGGCGAGGGCGGTTTGCATGAGGATTTTTACAAATTCGGCGCGAACACAATCGTGCAGGTCGCTTCGGGGCGGTTCGGGGTTCACCCTGCCTATCTGAACAGCGGCGCGGCGATTGAAATAAAAATGGGGCAAGGCGCAAAACCGGGCATTGGAGGGCATTTGCCGGGTACGAAAATTATCGGCGATGTTTCAAGGGCGCGCATGATTCCCGAGGGCAGTGACGCCATTTCCCCCGCCCCGCACCACGATATTTACTCGATTGAGGACTTGCGCCAGCTTGTCTACTCGCTCAAAGAAGCGACGAATTATAAAAAGCCGGTAATCGTGAAAATCGCCGCCGTGCATAATGTAACGGCGATTGCGAGCGGGATTGCGCGGAGCGGCGCGGACATGATTGCGATTGACGGATTCAGGGGCGGCACAGGCGCGGCGCCTACGCGGATTCGCGACCACGTGGGAATCCCGGTGGAGCTTGCACTCGCGGGGGTTGACAAGCGGCTGCGGGACGAGGGCATACGCGACAATGTTTCGGTAATCGTCAGCGGGAGCATTCGCAGTGCGGCGGACGTTGTAAAAGCTGTGGCACTCGGCGCAGACTGCGTTTATATCGCTTCGGCGGCTCTAATTGCAATGGGTTGTCACTTGTGCAGAAGTTGCCACGCGGGCAGGTGCAACTGGGGCATTGCCACCCAAGTACCCGAACTTGTCAAGCGGCTCAACCCCGATTTGGGTTACAAGCGGCTTGTCAATTTAATGACGGCGTGGGAACATGAAATCAAGGAAATGATGGGCGGCATGGGGATAAATTCTATCGAGAGTTTGAAGGGCAATCGGCTGATGCTCCGCGGTATTGGGCTGAATGAAAAAGAGTTGGAGATACTCGGAATTAAACACGCCGGAGAGTGACGGATAATTGACAATTGAAAATTGAAAATGGAAAATTAATTGGAGGTTTTTCTTGTGGAAAGAATTTTATATGTCGGCAAAACTAAGGTGATTTACGAGGGGGCGGACGACAAGACCGTGACAATCGGTTACAAGGACACTACGACCGCGTTCAACGGCGAGAAGAAACAGGAGCTTATCGGCAAAGGCAAGCTGAACGCCGCAATTTCTAATTTTATTTACAAGTATTTGACCGAAAACGGCATTGAAACTCACTTGATTGAGGAAGTTGACACGAGCAGTATTACCGCGAAAAGGGCGGAAATAATTCAAGTCGAGGTCATTGTGCGAAACGTGGCGGCGGGCTGTTTTTCCGCGAAATACGGCGTCCCCGAAGGCACAGAATTACGCAACAGTACTGTTGAATTTTGCATAAAAAGTGACACTCTCGGCGACCCTATGGTAAATGCAAGTCAAATTACCGCAATCGGCTTGGCGACTGCTGATGAGCTGAATGAGATGTCGCAAATGGCGGTGAAAATTAACGAGTTACTCTGCGAATTATTCACGAATGTGGGCATTAGGCTGATTGATTTTAAGCTCGAATTCGGCAGGTACGACGGCAGGATTATTTTATGCGACGAAATCTCACCGGATTCCTGCCGATTGTGGGAAATCGGCACGGATAGAAAGTTAGACAAAGACCGATTCCGCCGCGATTTGGGGAATGTTTTGGGGGCATACAAGGAAGTTTTAAGGAGGCTTGAAAATGTCAAGTAGTTATGAAAATCCATTGTGCAAAAGGTACGCAAGCAGTGAAATGCAGGGTATTTTTTCAGATGATGTCAAGTTTACAACTTGGCGGAAATTGTGGGTTGCTTTGGCGGAAAGTCAGCGGGAATTGGGGCTGGAAATTAGTGAGGCGCAGATTGCCGAAATGCGCGAAAATATCACCGAAATTGACTACGAAATGGCGGCTGAATTTGAACGCGAAACTCGGCACGATGTCATGGCGCACATTAAAACTTTCGGCGAGAAATGTCCGCTTGCGAAGCCGATTATTCACCTTGGCGCGACGAGTTGCTACGTCGGTGATAACACCGATGTGATTGTGCAACGTATGGCGTTATTGCAGGTGAAAAAACTGCTGATAAATGCGATTGCAAAGTTGTCAGAATTCGCAGAAACTTATAAAAATTTGCCTTGTCTTGCTTACACTCACTTTCAAGCGGCACAGCCGACAACGGTCGGAAAGCGGGCTGTACTGTGGGTTCAGGACCTGTTGCTTGACCTTGAACAGTTGGATTTCACGCTCGGCAACTTGAAACTTCTCGGTTGCAAAGGCACGACGGGGACGCAGGCAAGTTTCCTTGCGTTACTTGACAATAATCACGAAAAAGTAAAGTTGCTCGAAGAAAAAATTGCCGCAAAGATGAACTTTTCGGGGACTTTTCAAGTTAGCGGGCAGACTTATTCGCGGAAAATGGACTTTTATGTCTTGTCAACTTTGTCGGGAATTGCACAAAGTTGCTGTAAATTTTCTAATGATTTGCGGCTTTTGGCGCACTTGAAAGAGATTGATGAGCCGTTTGAAGAATGTCAAGTTGGGTCGAGCGCGATGGCGTATAAGCGCAATCCCATGCGGAGTGAGCGGATTGCTTCGCTTGCGCGGCTCGTAGTAACTACCGCGCTGAACCCCGCCTTGACGGCGGGCGGGCAGTGGCTTGAGCGGACTTTGGACGATTCCGCAAACCGCCGAATAGTTATACCCGAGGCGTTTTTGGCGACGGATGCAATTCTTTCACTTGTGATAAATATTGCAGGCGGCATGCGGGTTTTCCCTGCCGTAATCGCGAAGAATTTGGCACGGGAATTGCCATTTATGGCGACTGAAAATATTCTAATGCACTGTGTCAAAAAAGGCGGCGATAGGCAGTTTTTGCACGAGCGGATTCGTGTACATTCGCTTGCGGCAGTCGAAAAAATTAGACAAGGCGGCGAGAATGATTTGCTTGAATTTATACTTGAAGATGAAGTTTTTGACATCTCGCAACATGAGTTAAATTGCCTAATGAACGCCGAAAATTTCACGGGTAGAGCGAAAGAACAAACTGAGGAATTTCTTTGTCAAGTTAGAAATATTTTGCAGGAAAATAGCGAGTTACTTGGTGCGGAAGTGCATATAAAAGTTTAGAAACTTGACAAAATAAAACGGTGAAAAAATTTATGAAAGGTATGTTCCATGCCGCATAAAAACGGTGTTTTTTGTGCGAATTGGGGCGGCATGGTGGCGAAAATGTTAACAGCAGTTGTCGGGATTAACTGGGGGGACGAGGGTAAGGGGCGAATGGTCGATTTGCTGTCGGAAAATTATGATATAATTTGCCGTTATCAGGGCGGAAATAATGCCGGCCATACCGTCATTAATGACAAGGGCAAATTCACGCTGAACCTGCTCCCGTCGGGGGTTTTGCGCGAGAGTACAGTTAACGTAATGGGCGCGGGAATGGTGATAAATATCGAGCATCTTTGTGGGGAGATTGCGACTTTGTCAAGTAAGAACGTGAGACTTTCTCCCGAAAACTTGAAAATCAGCGATAAAGCCTTTATCTGCCTGCCTTATCACGTTGCCCAAGATATAGCGGAAGAAGAACGATTGGGCGACAAAAAATACGGCTCGACACGGCGCGGAATCGCCCCCGCTTATGGTGATAAGTACATGAAAAAAGGCGTGCGAATCGGCGACCTGCGCGACTTTGCAAGCTTGGAAGAAAAAATTAGACACATTGCAGAGTGGAAAAAAATCACTATTAAAGATATAGATTTTTTGGAAATTATGGAGTGGCTGAAAAATTTCGGCGAGATTATTCTGCCGTTTGTCACCGACACGACTGCTTACTTGACAAATTCTACTTTGAACAGTAAAAAAATTATGTTTGAAGCACAGCTCGGCGCGCTCAGGGACATTGATTACGGGATTTATCCTTACACGACTTCGTCGCAAACTTTGGCGGCGTATGCGGCAATCGGGGCGGGGATTCCGGGCGCGAAACTTGACAAAACCGTCGGCGTTATGAAGGCCTATTCAAGTTGTGTCGGCGAGGGGCCTTTTGCGGTTGAGATGAGCGGCGCGGAGGCGGAAGCCTTGCGTGAAGCGGGCGCGGAGTACGGCGCGGCGACGGGTAGACCGCGCAGAGTCGGCGGTTTTGATGTTGTTGCAAGTCGATATGGTACGCAATTACAAGGCGCAGATGAACTTGCTTTGACGAAACTTGACGTCTTGTCTTACATGGAAAAAATTCCCGTTTGTGTTGCGTACGAAGTTGACGGAAAAGTAACCGAAAGTTTCCCGTCCGGTGATGCGCTTGCAAGGGCAAAGCCGCTCTACGAGTACCTTGACGGCTTCAAGTGCGACATATCACTTTGCAGAAACTTAGACGATTTGCCGAGTGCGGCTGTCAAGTATATCGAGTTTTTAGAAAAGGCGGTTGGTTGTCCTATAAAGTACGTGTCTGTTGGTGCAGGGCGCGAAGATTATTTAATAATGAATAAGGAATAATGAATAATTTTGGTGTCGCTACGCGACGGTTTTTAGACTCTAATAACCGTGAAAAAACTATTCACGAGAGTTAAATTATTCAATTGGAAAACGTCGCCAAAGGCGACACAATAATTGTTCATTATTCACTATTAATTATTAATTATCATGAGGGGGAAAAATGAAACGAGTTTATGTTAATGAAAAGTGGTGCTTGGGGTGTCACTTGTGTGAGTATTACTGCGCTTTTGCGGGCTTTTTGGAACGTGGCGAAAATGATATGGCGCGGGCCTTGAAAACGAGCAAAATTAAGCCGCGTATTAACATCGAGGAAAAAGACGGCGTGAGTTTTGCGGTGTCATGCCGACACTGCCGCGAGCCGCTCTGCGTCAAGGGTTGCATCACCGGCGCGTTGTCAACTTTCGACGGCGTAATTACTATTAACGGCGACAAATGCGTGGGCTGTTACACTTGTATACTTTGCTGTCCTTATGGGGCGATTTCGCCGTCGGAAACGGGCGCGGTGCAGAAGTGTGAGCTTTGTGTTAAGACAATTGGAGGCACTCCTGCATGCGTAAAAGGCTGTCCAAATAACGCGATTGTTTTTGAGGAAAGGGGGTAATTTTATGAGCAAGAAAAAGTACGTCATCATCGGCAATTCAGCGGCGGCAATCGGCGCGGTTGAGGGGATTCGTCAAGTTGACAAACAGGGCGAAATTGCAATTATCACTGACGAGCCGCACCATACATATTCGCGCCCGCTAATTTCCTACTTACTGCAAGGCAAAGTAACTCGAGACTCCATGAAGTACCGCCCTGACGGCTTTTACACGGACAACAACTGCGAAATTATACACGGCACTGCAAACAAAATAGAACCTCAAATGAAGCAGGTAATTTTGAAAAACGGCGAGCGTGTAACTTATGAAAAGTTGTTAGTTGCGACGGGTTCGCGGGCTTTTATACCGCCGGTTTTTGAGAAACTTGACAACAAGTATAGTTTTATGACGATTGATGATGCGGTGAAACTTGACAAAGCGATTTCCGAGGATAGCCGCATATTAATTATCGGTGCGGGTTTAATCGGTCTAAAATGCGCCGAGGGGATTTTAGAACGTGTGAAATCCGTCACGGTTGCGGACATTGCGCCGCGTATTCTTTCGGCGGTTTTGGAAGAAGAAAGTGCTGTAATTATACAAACTCACCTTGAAAGTAAGGGCGTGCAATTCCGCTTGTCGAGCGAGATTACGGACTTTGAAAACTATGATGTTGTGGTGATTGCGGCGGGTGTGCGGCCGAATGTTGAGCTGTTGCAAGGTGTCGCGGAAATCGGGCGCGGTGTGGTTGTGAACGAGAAAAGTGAGACTTCTGCGACTGATATTTTTGCGGCGGGAGACTGCACCGAAACTGTTGATATTACCACCGGTGAACGGAAAATTATGGCGTTGTTGCCTAACGCTTACATGCAGGGTGAAGCCGCAGGAATTAACATGTCAAGTTGTGAAAAAATAAAAGTTTTTGACAAGGCGATTCCTATGAACGCGGCGGGATTTTTCGGCCTGCATGTAATCACTGCGGGGAGTTACAGCGGCGAAGTGTACATTAAAAAAACCGATGAAACTTACAAAAAATTATTCTACAGTGACAATAAATTAAACGGCTTTATACTTATCGGAAACGTAGACAAGGCGGGGATTTACACGAGTTTGATACGTGAAAAAACGCCGCTTGATTCTATCGATTTTGAGTTAGTTTGCGAGCGGCCGGGGCTGATGGCGTTCGCGAAAGAAGAACGGTTAATTAAGTTAGGAGAAGCAAAATGATTATTGATAATTGTTACGGTCAGCGGTACATCGGTTGTGCCTTGAAAGAGGGCGTTATAAAAATCAACGGCACGCCCGGAAACGCACTCGGCGCGTATTTGGACGGCGGCGTGATTAATGTTAACGGAAACGCGCAAGATGCGGTCGGTGATACCATGAATTTCGGCAAGATTATAATCCACGGAAACGCAGGCGACGCGCTGGGTTACGCGATGCGCGGCGGCGAGATTTTTGTGCGAAATAACGCGGGGTATCGCACCGGAATTCACATGAAAGAATACAGGGACAAAAAGCCCGCAATTATCATTGGCGGCAAGGTCGGGAGTTTTTTAGGCGAGTATCTTGCGGGCGGGTTGATAGTGGTTTTGGGCGGCGATTCGATTGAAGTTCCTGTGGGGAATTTCACGGGTACGGGCATGCACGGCGGCAAAATTTTTATACGCTCGGAAAGTGAATTAACGGGTCTTCCGGCACAAGTCGCGGCGGCGGTTGCGAGTGAGGAAGACTTGAAGGAAATCGAGCCGTTTGTGAGGGAATTTTGCGGGTATTTCGGCGGGGATTTTGAGGGGATTTTGCGCGGTAAATTTTATGTGTTGACACCGAATGCGAAGAATCCTTATAAGCAATTGTATACTGCGAATTAAGGGGGACGAGCGGGGGCGGTAGGGGGGTAGTAGGGGGTGGGGGTGTCCCCCAAAGCCGAGCAAGTTTCGTCACCCGCGCATATCGCTACTGAAAAAATCCGCACTGCATTTCCTGAAACTTTGTAGGTCTCAAAAGCGGCGTGAAGCCGCTCTCGTGAGAATTAAATTTTATCAACTTTTCCTGCGTTCGG
>WRMK01000047.1 GCA_009777155.1 Oscillospiraceae bacterium | reverse complement strand
GCCATACTGCGTTAAAATTTTCCGCAATGCACAAAGCATTACGAAAAATTTTGCCTTGTCTGACAAAAAATATCGCTCGATTTATCGGCACGTTTGCTTGTGAAGACGGATTCTTAAAAACTCGTGTGGTCGTCGGGGAAAAAACGGTTCGCATTACAACATTTTAGGGAGTACAAACGAGTGAAAAGAGTCGGCTTATTGGACGAAATACGGGGTTTTGCCATAATTTGCATGGTAATTTACCACGTTATGTTTGATTTGAACTCGATTTACGGCGTGAACGTCCCGATTTTCTTTGAAAGTTGGTTCGACGTCGTGCGTAATATTTTCGCGGGCACATTTATTTTCATTTCGGGCAGTGTCTGCAATTTCTCCCGCAACAACATAAAGCGGGGCGCACAGTGCTTTTTCCTCGGTATGCTCATCACTTTTATCGTCGCATTCGCACAGCCGGAGTACCCGATTTATTTCGGCATACTGCATCTTTTGGGCATCAGCATGATGATTTACGGGCTTACCGAGCCGTTTTTCAAGGCGTTTCCGCCGTTTTTCGGTATACTCGTCTTCGGCGTTTTGTTCTTCGCACTCTACAACATACCGCGCGGATACATCGGCTATGACGGCGTTTACGCGATTGACATGCCGCGAAAACTATACGACGTCGGGGTTCTGTTCCCGCTCGGTTTTGTCAAATCGGGCGCGAAATTCGGGGATTATTTCCCGCTTTTGCCGTGGTTTTGCATGTTTGCGGCGGGCGGGTTCTTCGGGGTCTACGCCAAGGAAAACTGCCTTCCCCGCTTTTTTTACAACACCCGCGTACCGTTTTTGGCGGCGGCGGGCAGGTACACAATCTGGATTTACCTGCTCCATCAGCCGATTGCAATGGCGATTTTGAACCTAATATTTAATTAGATAAACGAAAGGACAAGCGAAAATATGAAATCTACCGGCTTAAACCAACTCCGCGAAAGTTTCCTCACATTCTTTGAATCGAAAGGTCATCTGCGCCTGCAAAGCGCGCCGTTGATACCGCTCGACGACAACTCGATTCTGCTGATTAACGCGGGCATGACCCCGCTGAAAAAATACTTTCAAGGTACCGAAACGCCGCCCTCCAAGCGGGTTTGCACCTGCCAAAAGTGCATCCGCACCCCCGACATTGAAAACGTCGGCCTAACCTCACGGCACGGCACCTACTTTGAAATGCTCGGCAATTTCTCATTCGGCGATTACTTCAAAAGCGAGGCGTGCGAGTGGGCGTGGGAGTACTTCACGAAAGTCCTCGAAATCCCCACCGACCTGCTCTGGGTCAGCGTTTACGAAGAAGACGACGAGGCCGCGGACATCTGGACAAAACAAGTCGGGGTTGCGCCCGAACGCATAGTACGGTTCGGGAAAGCCGATAATTTTTGGGAGCACGGGAGCGGGCCATGCGGGCCTTGCTCGGAAATCTACTTTGACCGCGGCCCGGAACACGGCTGTGCACAAGATTGTGTGGTCGGGTGCGAGTGCGACCGCTATATAGAGGTCTGGAACCTCGTCTTCACCCAATTCGACAACGACGGCAAAGGCAATTACACCCCGCTCGCCAACAAAAATATCGACACAGGCATGGGACTGGAGCGGCTTGCGTGTGTAATGCAAGGCGTAGACAGCCTTTTTGAAGTAGATACAGTACGAAATATCATGCAAAAAATCTGCGGAATCATCGGCAAAAGTTACAAGCAAAACCCCAAAGAAGACATCTCAATCCGCATCATCACCGACCATATCCGCTCGACCGTCTTCATGACTTGCGACGGCGTTCTGCCCTCAAACGAGGGCCGCGGCTACGTTTTGCGGCGGTTACTGCGGCGGGCGGCGCGGCACGGGCGGCTCTTAGGCTACGAAAAGCCGTTCCTGCACGAGGTTTGTGACACCGTAATCGACGAAAACTTGTCGGCCTACCCCGAACTCGGGGACAAGCGCGAGTATATCAAAAAAACCATTAAAACCGAGGAAGACAGCTTTGCAAAGACCATCACAGGCGGCTTGAAAATCCTTTCGGAGCTGATTGCAAGCCTCCCGAAAAGTGGCGTTTTAAGCGGCGAAGATGCCTTCAAATTACACGATACTTTCGGCTTTCCGCTCGACTTGACGAAGGAAATTGTCGCCGAAAAAGGGTTCACTTTGGACGAGGAAAAATTCCGCGAACTCATGCAGATTCAGAAGGACACAGCACGCGCAAACCAAGCGTTCAAAGGCGGTTGGGGCGACGGCGAATTGACAATTGACAGTGGACAATGGACAATTGTTTTTGATGATGTTCACTCGCTTGAGACTACTGTGCTTGAGGTGATTGACAGCGGCGAGGGTTCTGTTGTGGTGCTTGAGCGGACGCCATTTTATGCCGAGAGTGGCGGGCAAGTCGGCGACGTCGGAATTATTGGTGATGTGCCCGAAGTAAAAGTCCTTGACACCAAGAAAACCGCGTCGGGGCTGACGATTTGCCACTGTGAAGCTGTTGGTGAGCGGTTCAAAAAGAGCGATAAAGTTACAGCGAAAATCGACCTGCCCCGCCGCCTTGCAATTCAGCGCAATCACACCGTGGCGCATATCATGCAGACCGCTCTGCGTGCGGTTTTGGGCGGCCACGTACAGCAAGCCGGCTCGCTCGTGGACGAGAACCGTTGCCGCTTCGACTTCACTCACGGACAGGCTTTGTCTGCCGCCGAAATCGCCGAAGTTGAGCAGGTTGTAAACGGCTATCTGCTTGGAAATTATGAGGTAAGTATCGCTGAAATGCCGATTGAGCAAGCCAAAAAGCAAGGCGCAATCGCGCTTTTCGGCGAGAAGTACGGCAACGTGGTGCGGGTCGTGAAAGTCGGCGAAATTTCGACCGAGCTTTGCGGCGGTACCCACGTGAAAAATACGGGCGAAATTGGCCTCTTTAAGATAGTTTCGGAGGCCAGTGCGGCGGCGGGAATCCGCAGGATTGAGGCCGTTACAGGGCGTGGCGTGCTGAAACTTATAAAGACTTTGGAGCAGGAAATTCAGCAATCCGCCGAGAAACTCAAAGCGCAAAACACCGCAAGCCAAAAGGAAATTTCCCGCCTTAATTCCGTGATTGCCGAGATGCAAGCGGCGGGTTCCGAAATAAATCAAGTCGGCGAAATAAACGGCATACAATTGCTCACACTAAGGTTAGAAACTGCGAACAGCGACGCTCTGCGGCAAGCCGGCGACAAGCTGAAATCCGAGCGCGAGAACTTCGCCGCGGTGCTTGCGGGCGAGAGCAATTTCCTGTGCGTTTGCGATAAGGGCGCGGTCTCAAAGGGCATGAACGCCGGGAGCATCGTCCGCGAAATCGCCGCCGTAACAGGCGGCAAAGGCGGCGGCAGAGCCGACAGCGCGATGGCGGGTATCGGCGACGTTTCAAAAATTGATGAGGCGTTGGAAAAATTCGCGGCTATGTAGATTCGCGCCGTGGGCGGTGGGTCGGCAGGGGGCAGGGGGTCTATGTCCGCGCCGAGTGCGGTGTCGCAGGCCCGCTTTTTGCAATTGATAAAGTTTAACTTTCTCGAGCCGAACCGTTAGTAAGTAGCACAATCCCAATGCGAGTGCAAACTATTTAATTAGATGATACCCGTTAAGTCGTGAACTTATAAACTCGCAATCGAGGAAGTGGAGTCTGAACAGCCTGTGTGGCGGGCTGGCGACACCGCACTCGGCGCGGACATAGACCCCCTGCCCCCTGCCGACCCACCGCGTTCGCCCCTACAAAAATTAAACCATTTCTGCATTAAATTAAAAGGAGCAAAAACATGAACAACGACTGCATTTTCTGCAAAATCGCAACCAACCAACTGCCCTCGGAAAAAGTCTATTCAGATGAGGAAATTATCGCCTTCAAAGACATCAATCCGCAAGCGCCCGTGCATATTCTGGTTATCCCGAAACGGCACATAATCAGTGCGGATGAGCTTACCAAGGACGATATTGAGCTTGCGGGCAGAATGATTTTAATCGCACAGCAAATTGCGCGGCAGTTTCACCTCGACGGCGGCTACAGAATCCAAACCAACATCGGTGCGGACGGCGGCCAAGTCGTTCCCCACCTGCATTTTCACCTGCTCGGCGGCAAAAAATTATAAGTTGATGTGATAGTATGAAGTTGAAGGCGGCTGTCGTTGGTTTTTCTTACCTTGCCGGGCTGATTGCGGCGTTTCAACTCGGTCTAAGCCCGTTGCAGAGCCTGTTCGCGCTTATCGCGGGTATTCTCGGCGGGATTGTTTTTATTCTGTTGAAACACAGCGGAATTGGCGCGGTTCTGATAGTTTTTGCGGCGGCGTTCGGGGTCTACGGATTCTACCGTGCAACCGCGATTGAACCTGTTCACCGCATAGCCGCCGAGGGCGAAATCCTGTACGTCGAGGGCAAAGTCATCGACAAAACCGCGCCCGCCCGCGATATGGCGGGGTACACGGTCGAGGCCGTAATCGACGGCGTGACCGCGCGTTTCTCGCTTTACGCGCCCGACACAGGCGCGGAAGTCGGCGATAAACTCAGCTTTGATGCGGCTTTCTCGCTGTTGCGCGACAACACGGCGTTCGCGGAGGCCTCGTATTACATGAGCAGGGGCATTTTTCTGCGGGCGACTGCAAAAACCGCGCCGATTGCCGAAAGCTCTGAAAATTTCAGCATTTTTGAGCCAATTCGCAACTATAATCGGCACTTGAAACAGCAGATTATGACCGCGTTTCCGAACGACACAGGCGGGCTAATCTGCGCGGTCTTCCTCGGCGACAAATCCGCGCTCTCACCCGCTTTGTCGAGCAGTATCACGCGGGCGGGCGCGTCGCATTACACCTCAGTTTCGGGGTTGCATTTGACCCTGATTTCGCACCTTTTCATGTCGCTTTTGGGTCTCACTCGGCTCAAAGTTATGCGTAAAACTAAGTTCATTTTGTTCACGTTGCTGTCGCTTGCGTTCGTGGTTTTTTTCAACATGTCGCCTTCGGTCATGCGGGCGGGCGCGATGCTGATTGTGTTTTACGGCGGCGAGCTTTTCATGCGGCGCGGAAACACCCTAAATTCAATCGGTTTTGCCGCGCTCGTAATCCTCATAATCTCGCCCTACGCCGCGCTTGACGCGGGTTTGCTTTTGTCAATCGCGGGTACAATCGGTATCGGCGTAATCGCGCCCGCCGTCAACGCTCACCTTGATTCCGGCGGCTTCACAAAACTCAAGAAACTGCGCGAAGTTTTCACCGCGAATCTCTGTGCAAGCCTCGCAACTTTGCCGCTTGTCGCAATTTTTTTCGGCGGTGCATCGCTGATTTCGCCCGTCACGAGCGTAATTTTACTGCCGTTTTTCTTCATACTCGTCACCGCCATGGTTTTTTTCGCGCTCACCGCGGGACTGCTCGCTGCGCCGCTGTTCATCGCGGGGGTTACGGCGCGGGTAATCGTAGTCGTGGTCGGGTTTTTCGGGGGCTTCAAATTCGCGCACATACCGTTGCAGTACGGCTTTATCGCGGCGTGGATAGTCTTGGCGGCGGCGTTCATCGGCGTAACTTTACTCTACTACAAAAAAGTTGCACAGGTCATAAACGCAGTTGTAATCAGCATTTTCACACTCGCAATGATGATTATCGCAACCGAATACTTGCACCTCGAGCAGACCCGCCTGCAAATTTACAGCGACGGCACCTCGGCGTGCGTGTTTTTGCGTTACAAAAACAGCTCGGTGGCGATTATCACCGACGACGGAATCAGGGCCGCACACGCGACACGCGACTTTATTTTTGACAACTTTCTTGACGAAATTTCACTGCTGATTTTACTTAACAGCACTAACAATTCACTGCCGTTTTTTGCGGAAATTCCCGCGATATTTTTCATCTCGCCGCATGACGAAAACGCAGACGGTTTTTATGATGTCGGCGGCATTTTCACGGTAATGCACAACCCCGAAAACAGCAGTGCGTTAGTTACATACAACGACCTTGAAATCAGCGTTTCACACGTGCGAAATTCCTCCGATTCGGACATAAATATTACCTACAGTTTCTCGGTAAATCCGGGCGAATTCGGCGGCTTAGTAATCAACACGGCAAGGCGGCAAGAAGCATTATCGCCGCATCAACTCAACGCATTTTACACGAAAATTGACATGGTTTTAGATTAGGAGAAGTGCCAATGGTAATCACGGAAGACGTATTAAAAAGTGATATTAAACAAAACAAACTCGTAAATTTTTACTACTTTTACGGCAAGGAAGCCTTTCTCACAAAGACTTACACCGAGCGGGTTCGGGAGGCTTTCGCGCCCGATTTGGACGAGTTTAATTTAATCAAATTCAGTGGATTCCCCGGCATTGATTTACTTGAAGAAACTGTTGAAACTTTGCCGGTTTTTGCAGAAAAAAAAGTCGTGCAAATTCACGACCTTGACGCCGAGAAAATCGACATCGACAGCTTTGAAAAACTGCTTGCAATTTTTTCGGACATTCCGGAATACTGCGCGGTAATTATCAGCATAACCGGCTTCACGCCGGCAAAAAAGGACAAGACAAAAAAGCTGATGAGCTGTGTCGAAAAACACGGCGCAGTCTGCGAATTTGACTTGATGAGCCGCCCGAAAGCAACTGAACTTATCGTAAAAAAAGCCGCCCGTTTGAACTGTAAAATTTCGCGGCAAAACGCCGAAGAATTGTACGATTTGACACTCGGAAGTCTAACTTTAATCGGCTGTGAAATAGAAAAATTGGCGGCGTATGCCGGGCGAGATGGCGAGATTACAAGGCAGGCGATAGACCTCTTAACCCCGCGCCTTACCGAAACGAAAGTCTTCAATTTGGCGACCGCGTTGACCGACAAAAAGTCGCGCGATGCCTTCAAAATTCTCGACGATTTATTTTCTCAAAACACCGAGCCCGTGATTATTTTAAGCTCGTTGTCGGGCGCGTTCGTGGACTTGTACCGCGCCCGCCTCGGCAAGGATTACAGGGTGCAATCCGCGCAAGTCGCCGCCGATTTCAACTACCCGAAGAACCGCGCATGGCTGATGAACAAGGCGCCGCTGCCCATGAACTACCTTGAAAACTGCATTTCTGCGCTATACAAAGCCGACATAAAACTTAAATCCGCGCCCTTAAACGGGCGATTTGTAATCGAAAAAACGATGTCGGAAATTTTGGTGATGAAATAAATAAGGTGATGAAATGATTAAGTTAAATCAAGCCGTAATTGTCGAGGGAAAGTACGATAAAATCAAACTTTCGGGGATACTCGACGCCGTCATTATCACCACCGACGGCTTCGGAATTTTCAGGAATCGCGAGAAGTTGGAGCTAATCCGAACATTCGCGAAAAAGCACGGCGTAATCATACTTACCGACTCCGACAGCGCGGGTTTTCTAATCCGCAATCGCCTGAAAAGTCGCATCAATGAAGGCGAGATTTTCAATGTCTACATTCCCGACGTTTTCGGCAAGGAAAAGCGCAAAACCGCGCCGTCTAAAGAAAACAAACTCGGCGTCGAGGGCATCGACCTTGAAGTCTTGCAAAAAGCTTTCGCGCCGTTCATTTCCGGCGAAGTTGCGAAGTCTACACCCGCGATTTTCACACGCGAAAGGCTATTCGCAGATGGTTTAATCGGCGGGAAAAATTCCGCTGAATTACGTAAAAAATTGCAAAAAGAATTAAACCTGCCGCAAAACTTGTCGGCGAAAGCGTTAATCCCGGTGCTTAATTCGTTGGTAACTGAAGAAGAATATCTTCGTGCAATGCAGAATGAATAATGCAGAAATAAATGTAATTTTTATGTTTATTTCCGACGGAAACAACTTCAAAAATTAATTATTTCTGCATTCTGAATTATTATTTCTGCATTAAATTTTAAGGAGTTTTCATGGTCTTTTCAAGCATACCTTTCCTATTCATGTTCCTGCCGCTCACGCTCGGCATTTACTACGCCTTGCCGCGCCGTGAGAAAATCCAAAACCTGTTCATTTTCCTCGCCTCCATGTTCTTTTACGCATGGGGCGAGCCGCGCTATATTTTCGTCATGCTGTTGTCGATTTCGGTCGATTACTTTGCAGGATTAATTATGTGGAAATTCGACCACAGCGACAAGGTTCGCAAGGGCGCGCTTATAACTTCGCTCGTCATGAATTTGGCACTGCTCGGGCTTTTCAAATACGGCGTTTTTACAATCGACAACATCAACCTTTTATTCGGGACGGCGTTCGAGTACCCGCATTTTCAGCTCGGCTTCGACCTGCCGATTACCCACTTGCCGATTGGCATAAGTTTTTTCACGTTTCAGTCACTGTCCTACACGATTGATTTGTACAAACGCAACATAAAAGTCCAAAAGCAACCTATAAATTTCGCGGCGTTCGTGGTGCTTTTCCCGCAACTTGTCGCAGGGCCAATCGTGCGATACAGCGATATTGCAAAAGAACTTGACAACCGCCGCGTCACACTCGACATGATTTACGACGGCGCATTATTATTTATCACCGGTTTGGGAAAAAAGGTGCTGATTGCAAACAACATCGGGCTGTTGTGGGCGCAGGTTCGTGCAATGGAGCTCGCCGAATTGTCAATCCTCACGGCATGGCTCGGCATTATCGCGTTCACTTTTCAGATTTACTTTGACTTTTCCGGGTACTCCGATATGGCAATTGGACTCGGAAAAATGCTCGGTTTTCACTTCCCGAAAAACTTCGATTATCCCTATATGTCCAAAAGTATTTCGGAGTTTTGGCGGCGGTGGCACATTACGCTCGGCGCGTGGTTCAAGAGCTACGTCTACTTTCCGCTCGGCGGCAGTCGCAGAGGGCTTTCGCGCACTGTTATCAACCTCGCAATCGTCTGGCTTTTGACCGGGATTTGGCACGGCGCGAGTTGGAATTTCATCGTCTGGGGCGTGTTTTACGGCGTGATTATTATAGCGGAAAAACTTTTTTTGGGGCGGCTACTTGAAAAAATCCCCGGCGTTTTCCGCTCGATTTACACCATGCTGTTTGTCATTATCGGCTGGGTAATTTTCGACACCGCCAATTTGTCAACCGCCTTCGGGTACATAGCGGCGATGTTCGGATTCGGCGGCAATTCGGCAATCGCCGACAGCACAAGCTCTTATCTGCTCTTGAATTACTCGGTGATGCTGCTGATTTGCATTTTCGCCTGCACTAATTTATGGCGCAGAATTTACACCGCGCTCTACAAAATAACCCCCGCAGTCCTCAATTATTGCGCCGTCGCGTACGAAGCTGTTGTGTTCATTTTCGTCACGGCCTATTTGGTTAACGCGGGGTATAATCCGTTTTTGTACTTTAATTTTTAGGAATTTTTAAGCGGCATTAAGGGTGCGGCAGGGGTAGGGGGGTCTATGTCTGCTCTACCGCAGAGAACCGCCAGCCCGCCACACAGGCTGTTCAGACTCCACTTCCTCGATTGCGAGTTTACAAGTTCACGACTTGACGGGTTTCATCTACTTGGATAGTCTGCACTCGCAATAGGGTTCGCGATACTTACTAACGGTTCGGCTCGAGAAAGTTAGACTTTATCAAGCGTAGAACGCGGGCGTGCGGTTCTCTGCGGTAGAGCAGACATAGACCCCCGCCCCCCTACCACCCCCGCACCCATTAAAACAAGAGGTATTTTATGAAAAGCATGAACAACCTACACAAAAAACTATCAGCGGCGTTTTTCTTCGCCTTTATAGGTCTGATTCCTGTGATTTCTTTGATTGTCATGCCGAAAGAGGCGGTGGTTTTCTCGGAAATTGAGAACCGCTATTTGGCGCGATTTCCTCAGCTGAGTGTTGAAACAGTGCTGAACAACGAGTTCATGAAAGGCTTTGAGGACTGGGCGGACGATAGGGTCGTCGGGCGTGTCGAGTGGATAAAACTCCGTAATAATCTCGAATTAGCCTTGAACAAAACCGAAATCAGCGGAGTTTTTATCACCGATGAACGACTAATGCAAATCTGGGCAAAGCCCGATTATGACAGCATCGACAAGACCCTGAACGCCGTCAACAGCTTCGCCGAACGCCACAGCGAGACCCCCGTCTACTTCATGCTCGCGCCGACCTCGCTTGGAATTTACGCGGATACTTTGCCGCCGAGCGCGCCGGTAAATTCACAGCGGGACTTTATCAAATATTGCTACGAATATCTCGCCGAAGTAACCCCGATTGACGTGGCGACGCCCCTTGAGGAGCACCGCGAACATTACATCTACTACCGCACCGACCACCACATGACCTCGCTCGGCTCGTATATTTCCTACACCGCCGCCGCCCCGATTTTGGGCGAACGCCCGCTTGAAATGGGCAGATTCAACATCGAAAATGTCAGCAATTCTTTCCTCGGTACACTCTACTCGTTGACCCTGAACGACCGCGTAACCCCCGATGTAATCAGCGTTTACACCTTGTCGGACGGCGACCCCGCTGTGACCGTAACCAAAAACGACGGCCCCGAAGTTGAGGCCCACCCCGGCTTGTACTTCGAGGAATTTCTCGAAGTCAAAGACAAGTATTCATATTTTCTCGGGCCGAATTCGCCGCTCGTCGAGATTACGTCCGATTCTGCGACGACCGAAAAGCGATTGCTGCTGTTCAAAGACAGCTACGCGCACAGCCTCGTGCCGTTTCTTGCCAAGAATTACAAGCATATTACAATGGTTGACATGCGCTATATAAACTCAAGCTACAGGCGGCTTTTCAACGTCGAGGATTACGACGCGGTGCTGTTTGTGTATAACGTAATCACTTTTTCGGAGGATACGGGGTTGTTGAAATTGAATGCGGGGAGATAAATAATGCAGAATGCAGAAATGATAATGCAGAAATAATTTGATTTAAGATGTACATTTCCGTCGGAAAAGCACTTCTAAATTAAATTATTTCTGCATTCTGCATTGTTATTTCTGCATTAAAAATCAGTATCTGTAAATCTTTTTAAGCCGATAATGCTTGAACAGGAACGGCATTGCGGATGCCGTTGCAATCAGCATTACTACCAAAACAACCATCAAAATTAAATTGCCTTGTATGCCGCTTGAATTTCCCGCGCTTGAATCGTCGCCCGTGTTTCCGGAATTTCCCGAATTATTTTCCTCGCTCCATGCGGGGACATTTTCGGGTTCGTCGTTATCTGAAACGTCGGGTGTCGGCTCGGGTTGCGGTTCGGGGGCGGGAGATTGTTCGGGAGTGATGGTAATCGGCGGTTCGGGGTCGGCAATCGGCGGGTCGGTCGGGTTTTCGGGGTCGGGTTCCGGGTCGGATTCGGGCGGTTCAACGTCGGTCAGCACCACCCTGTTGATATAGGCGGTCTCGCCGTTAAATTCCACGCGGAACCATTCGCCGTTCGTACCTGTTACTTTCACCGCCTCGTGTTGGGTGACGCGCCCGACTACAGCCGCATCGGTCGAGGGTTCGGCCCGCACATTGCCGACATCCGAGCCGCAGTACATGGTCGTTTCCAACGGGGTGAATACGGGGATTTCGGGGTCGGAAGTTTCGGGGGGAGTTTCCGCGGCTTCAATAACCCGCTCGTCGGGCGGGTTTGCGGGCGGTGTCACTTCAGTGTCGCCCTCCCCCTCAAAGTCGCCCTCAAAATCGCCGTCGCTCGTTTCGGTAGTGGCGACAATGATGTCAACGCCCCAACTCGGTTCTTCGACCGCGCTTGTGGTCGCCGCTAATTGCAAAACTAAAGCAATCGCTGCTACAAACATTGCAACTTTTTTCATTTTTACGTACCTTTCTATTTCTAATCTTCTGTGTCTAATTCTTCTGTGTCTAATTCTTCTGTGTCGCTTTCGTCAACCGGAGTCGTCACATCGCTTGCCACACCCAAGAACGCAAGCCATTCATCGCGCAATTCTGTGTAATCCTTGCCGAAAACCCCCGCAAAATCGAGGGTGTCATTTGCGTAAAGGTCGAACACGGTATCGAGGGTGTACAACTCAACCAACCGCATTACGAACGACAGCAACTGCGTTTCGGACAGTCCTGTTATAGTGTCTTCAATCGGCGTATTGCCGTGCAGGAAACTCGCGTAGGCCTGCGCGTGTGTGGCTGTGACGGGGTCGATGAATTCCTCGGCGGTACTTCTCGCTTGATAAAACTCCTCGGCCGCCACGTCAAATTCGCTGGTTGCGTCGAGAGCAAACGCCGACTGCAAAAATATGAAGTTGTAACTGCCGATATCCATGAACGCGATGTACGAACTCACGGCGTTACTGAGCGGGTGGAACGCCTCAGGGAACGAATCGGCGTCGTACAACTGCTTAATCAACTCGCCCAAATAGAAGAAATTATCTTGGCGAATATAAAGGCTTTTGCCGTCATAATAGGCGTCCTTGTCGCCCATTTCGGACAGGCTCATTCGGTAGAAATGCAGGTTTTCAAGTAGGCTCAAATCGAACATCTCTTTGTTGCTACTTAGATTTTCACCTATAAAATTTCTCAAGAACTCGCGGCTTTTTCGCTCACCGTAGATAATCGTTTCGTGATTGGTGCGGACTAAGTATTTTGCTTCCGGCGAGATGAAATATACGCCTATGTCGGTCTCAAGAATCCCGGGAAATTCGTCGCTCGAATAATGCTTGAAGCCCCTCAATTCGTTTTCAAACTCCGCGTTCGCCTCCCAGATGTCAATCCCGTTCGCGCTCAACCACTCGCCTTTGTAGGTGTCGCCCTTGTCGAGCAACTCGCTCCACCCGTGATTCTCGATTACGTAATCCGCTAGAGACGCCGCTATATCGCGTGACAAATTCAAGTCTTCCCGCGGGTAGAACCCGGGTGTAAATCTTGACCCAAACAGCATTAACGTGTTTTGCGGGCGGGCGTTTTCCCAGAAATTCCACATGGTGCGCTCGTTGACCGAGAACTTGAACACATGCGCGGCGATGCCGTAAGCAAGCCACGGCTCAGTGACCCCGAACGCCGCGCCCGCAAGCGCGCTCCTAAGCTCCTCGCCGTCAATATCCGCCTTGTTCACGAAGACGCCGTTGTTGTAAAAATGGGTCGTCATTTCGGTGTCACTGTCGAAAAAGTAGATGTTGACCCGCTCCATTCGTCTGCCCGAGACATTGCTTATCGTAATCAAATCGTCGTAGACCTTGTTGACAATATCGTTGCGTTCGGTCTCGTCGTAGGCGTCACTTTTGAAGTAGAATAATGCCATTTCGTTACCGGTGTGATAAGCGTCCATGCCCGATAGATTTTTTGCAAGGTTGATGTCGGCATCGGCGGCAAGTGTGACGAGGGTGAAGTCGTGTGTTTCGGGTACAACTTCCTTGTCGCTCTTGCACGCCGGCAGAACCAGCACGGCCGCCAAAAGCACCGCCGAAATGCAAAACGTCGCAATTCTTTTCATTTTTACTTACCTCTTTTCTGTGTCAAAAATTTTCCACCAACGGGCGCGCAATGCGCGCCCCTACAAATCCAAAATAATTTTTCGCCGAATTGTCAATTGTCAATTGTCAATACGCTTTGCCCCAAATCACCATGCACTCGGCGGGTTTTCCGCAGCATACGCAGACGTCGGAAATCTTTTCCTGCTCAAAAGGTATACAGCGCGAACCCGCGCCTGTTCTCTCTTTGACCTCGTCTTCGCACTTCTCGTCCCCGCACCACATCGCCTTGACAAAGCCGTCGCCCTTTTCGGCGAATGCCGCGTTAATCTCGTCTGTATTTTTGCAGGAATATGTCCGATTTTGTATATTTTCGAGGGATTTTTGATAAATTCCTTTGGCGAGTGCAGAAAGTAATTCCGAAACTTCTGTTTCGAGATTGTCAAGCCCGACGAAAGCCTTTTCCCGTGTGTCTCGGCGGACAATCACGCATTGGTTTTGCTCGATGTCTTTCGGGCCGATTTCGAGCCGCAAAGGCACCCCTTTCATCTCGTATTCGGAGAACTTCCAACCCGCCGAATTATCGCTGTCGTCTAACTTTACACGCAATCCCGCCACTTTGAGCCGTTCTGCTAACTCGGCGGCCTTTTCGAGTACGCCCGGTTTATGCTGTGCCACCGGGATAATCACGACCTGCACAGGCGCGACTGCGGGCGGCAAAACCAACCCCGAATCGTCCCCGTGTGACATAATCACTGCGCCGATTAGGCGAGTCGTGACCCCCCACGATGCTTGGTGAATGAACTCGAGCTTATTCTCTTTATTAGTGTAGGTTATGTCGAAGACTTTCGCGAATTTGTCGCCGAAATAATGCGACGTTCCCGCTTGCAGAGCTTTTCCGTCGTGCATAAGTGCCTCAATGCAATAGGTCGCAACTGCCCCCGCGAACTTGTCGCTCTCGGTCTTTTTGCCCTTTAACACGGGCATATTCAGCGAGTTTGCACAGAAATCCGCGTAGACATTCAGCATCTGCTCGGTCTCGCGTACTGCGTCGTCGGCGTCGGCGTGGGCGGTATGCCCTTCTTGCCACAAAAATTCACGTGAGCGCAGGAACGGCCGCGTGGTCTTCTCCCACCGCACCACCGAACACCACTGGTTGTACAGCTTCGGCAAATCGCGGTAGGACGAGATAATATTTTTGTAATGTTCGCAGAACAGGACTTCCGAAGTCGGGCGAATACACATGCGCTCGGCCAGCAACTCGCTCCCGCCGTGTGTCACCCACGCCACTTCCGGCGCGAATCCCTCGATGTGGTCTTTCTCTTTGTTCAGTAAACTCTCGGGTATGAACATCGGCATGTAGACGTTTTCGTGGCCGGTATCTTTGAATATGCCGTCCAAAATTCGTTGTATATTTTCCCAAATTGCATAGCCGTACGGGCGAATCACCATACAGCCTTTAACCCCGGAATAGCCGACCAAATCTGCCTTTAAGACTATATCGGTGTACCATTTCGCGAAGTCCTCATCGCGTGAGGTAATTTCTCTAACTAATTTTTTTTCACTCATTATTTTGATTATCTCCTACCATAAAATCTATATACATTTCTAATTATACACCATTTCGAGGGAGATTTCAAGGTTTTTTAAGAAATATTTTACAAATTATTAACAATTTAATTTTCATACTTTAGATATTGACGGATTGATTTTTTTGTGGTATACTTGTAAATAGTTACGTGCAAAACACAGGAAACCTACTATAAAAGGAGGTGTTGTTCTTGGCTTTTGAGTCCATTCCGGGTGTGCGGGTTACGCTGAAAGATGCGGGGCGGACATTTATTGTCAGCGACTTCTTTTCGGTATACGAGAAGGGCGAGGAATTTCCCGAGATTCATCGCTGGTCGGAGGTCGAGGCTATTTTGGAAACTAAAACCGACTTCGTCGTCTCGTCAAAGGATTTTTCTTACAAGATTCCGAAGACTGCCCTGTCCGACCCGCGGAAACTGCTTAATCTGCGCGGAGTCTTTGAGGGCGCGGTCTCGCAGTACCCCGAGATTGAATACACCCACCCAAAACGAGTGTTGCCGCCAAAGTATCTCTACATGAGCGGCGACGTCAAAGACCCGCCCTATATGGCTTCGGGTACATATCGGGAGCGCGAAATCAATTTCAGC